>NZ_JAJDKB010000015.1:0-53056 GCF_020589955.1 Faecalibacillus sp. TM498 | reverse complement strand
CTATAAAAATTAGTTCCTATTTTCTCTTATTTCCAGTTTCTGCTTGCAATTCGGGGTTATTTCTTAATTTTATTGAATTGGTAATTCATAAGTAGCTTTTGTTCCTGAATAATCCAATTCTACAATCAACTTAATCTTAGAACTTTGTTGCTTTAAACCATAAGCCTCTTCCCCTTCACTTTTTGTCCCTATAGGTGCTGTTTGGGGATAAGTATCTATAGAAGCTGGATAAGTTTCACAGACATTTCCACCTTCATCAATAACTTTAAAGTTAATACTTGAAAAATAAATATCATCTTCATTTGCTATATTTTCATAAGAATAATGTATGATAATGACTTGTTCTGGTTGACTATCTGAAAATTCATTACGATCATCTGTATTTCTTACTGAATCAACTGTAAAATGAATCAAATCTTTACTATTTTTAGTATATGTTACAGTTTCACCTATCGTATATATTTTTTCTTCTTTCTTTTCTTCTGTTTTTGTATGTTTATTTGTATCTTTTTCTTCACTACTTCCACATGCTCCTAATGTAAGTGTTACAAACAAAACTAAAACTATCTTGATTATTTTCTTCATTGTTGTACTCCTTTATTTTGTTTAAAAATTGAAATAATTGCTAGAACAGCATTTATTAAACACCATCCTGCCCAAACATTTAAATCACCAAAATTCCCAGCAAGTCCCAATCCTAAAAGGCTCGCTAATAAAAATAAAATAATAATTGCAATATTTCCTCCATTTTTTTGACTATTCCTTACAGCAATTGAAACAATTCCTCCTGCTAACATAAAAATAGAGACAAAAACACCAGCACTTCCTCCTACTTCTCCATTAGCTGACATTGTATTAGCAGTCCCTACTAATACTGATTGAAAAAAAACAAATACACTTAAAATAATTGATAAAATACCTGCTACTAATTTCCAAGTTTTCATATTCCCTCTCCTTTCTTTTTTGTCTATTCCTTTTCTAATATCTCATATAAAATACATAATTCATGAATACCTAATTCTAAATCATTTAAAATCGTAAATATTTGTGATTCAACTTGATTAAACTCTTCTCTTTCATTTAATACATCCAAATGATCTTTTATCCCCTTAAACAATGATGCTAAATAAAGAATCTTCCCAGCTATATCTTTACTTTGGTATTCTTCTATATCCATACATAACCTCCTTATCTTAGAAATAGACTACATCTATAATCTATCTTATAAGACATAAAAAAAGGTGCCCCCTCGGGGCACAATTAAAGATACATTAAAAGAGTTCCAATAATAATAGAGATAAATAATAAAATAAGCCAAGAAATAATCGTTGTTAAAACTTTAACAACAATCCTATGATTCTTATAATAAGGTAAATAGTCCCTAACAGATAAATAGTTTGTAGAAAATAAAAGTGTTATAATAAACCAAGAAATTAAAATCAAGCGATAAACAAAATACTGATACTGACTTATTGGTTGATTTTCAATCTTAAAACTTATTAAAATCCATATAAATAAAAGATAACCCATAATCGCTACAATCATCTTCCAAAGCTTACCACTTCTAAATCCCGGTAAAGCATTAGGATGTTTGATTTTCTTTTCTTTCTTTTTTTCAATATGAAATAATTGATCTAAATCTTTAATAATTTCTTTTACATCTTGATATCTGCCTTGAGGATCAATAGCAATCATTTTATCAATTATTCTCTTTTCTATTCCTTGTAAGTCATAATCTCTAGGCAACTTATTAGTAAGTAAAACATGATATAAAACTCCCAAAGAATAAATATCACTTCTTATATCTGTTTGATAAAAACCAAATTGTTCAGGAGCTGCATAACCTTGACTTCCTAACACCGTAGTATCTCTTTTTTGATTTTCAATATAATTTCTAGCTATATCAAAATCAAAAAGATAGACTTGTTTTCCATCATAAAAGATATTTTCGGGTTTAATATCACGATGAATAATTTGTGGATCTTGTTGATGCAATACATCTAAAATAATACATAATTGTCTTATAATTTGATAAGCTTCTAAATTTGAAAAAGTATGTTCATCTAAAATATCAGATAATGTTTGACAAGCTAAATATTTTTCGATGATTTCTAAACCGTCTTCATTTTCTTCTATTGAATAAATATGTGGTATTCCTTCTATATCTAATTGTTTTAACTTTTCCCAAATTGTTTTATTATATGTTTTCAATTCTTTTTTTATATAAATATTTCTTTTATCTAATTCTCTTACTAATGTAATTCTTTTTTGGGGTGTTTCTTTAATAACTTCTAATTCTAAAACTATCATATCTTGTCTCTCCGTAAAATATAGTATATCATATTTTTAGGTGATGATATGATTTTAACAGAAGAAATAGAAAACTCTTTAAAAAATGAAGCAGATATTGATGATCTTTTAAAACAAATTCATGATATGGATTTTTCTGAATATATCCATCATTTGTTTAAAAAATATCATTTAAAAGAAGCAGATATTATACGAAAATCAGGATTAGAAAGAACTTATGCTTATAAAATTATCCGTGGCGAAAAAGGAAAAAATGCAAAGGATAAAATCTATCGATTAGCTCTTGCTATGAATTTAACCCAAAAAGAAACAAATCACTTATTATCTTTGAATAATGCAGGTGACTTATATCCTCATAATGCCAGAGATCTTATTTTATTAAATGGCTTATTAAAAAAACAAACCGTAGAAGAAGTCAACATTGAACTTTATAATCATGATTTAGAGCCTCTAAAAGACTAATAGGACTTCTAAGGAAGTCCTATTTTTCTTCGTTATAACGATCTAAAATATATTCAGCATTTTCTGCCCATAAACCATTTTCAACTTGAGTAAGTGTTTTATACGTTTGAGAATGATAAAACCTTCCCGTTGCTTCTTCAAAATCAATTTTTTCTTGTTCCTGAATAAGATTAATAACTCTATGAATTTGAATACATACGCTCATCGTAATATCTTGCCCATTAAAATAGTAAATATCATGCATCGTATTTCATCCTCCTTATAAATCGTAAACAACTTAATGATTTTTCACTATGAAAAGAAACTTGATTATTAACTTTACTATATTTTAATCTTTCTACTGCTTCTGTTGCTGTTAGAATATTAGACATATATAATTGTACTGTCTGCATTGTATTGTCGTCTGCTACTGGTCCAATAACAACATCATATTGATGTTGTAAACCGCCTTTAATTCTATTTTCTTTAATGAATTCTAACCATTCTTCATTTAATGAATCAAAATATTTAATATTTAAATCATCTTTCTTCTCAAACAAATATTCATATACATAATAATTATTCTTTTTTTCTCTTAATGATAATCGATAAGCCCATTCTTTAGATTGAGACATTAATACTGTTGTATAAAATCCCTTACCAAAATCTCTACGATTATGTGATTTGTTCAAATCAATTTGATCAAACTTAAAACAACTACCATGATACACTGTTATTTTTTTTGAATCTTGTTTAATAAGTTTTTCAATATACTGAAATACTTCTTCAAAACTTACTTGATGTAAATATTCATGCTGTAAGAGAACATTTTCAAAAATATGATATTCATGAAATAATTCATAAACCTTTTCATCATCTATACTATATTTCTTTTTATATTCTTCTATACAGTTTATATATAATGACTCACAATCTGATTGAACATTCATATAATTACCATCCTTTCTATGATTTCTACTAAATTATATATTATTTCTTAATGAATTGTGAAGTGTTGGACACTTTATTTTTAATTATTTCATCAAACTATAAACTATTGTCTTTCCATCATTTTTATGGATTGTTATTTCAATAAAATCTTGTCTTTGATTAATATCTATATTCTTTTTTGTTAAAGGTTTGCCTGCATTATCAATGTCAATGTCGATCACATCAATTCTATTACTCAATCTTATTTCTAGATGATTCTTTTCAAAGAATACTGGTTCTCCTCTTTCAAAAATAACAATAGAATCACGATTACTTATTTTCTTTTTTAAAATAAGATGCTCTTGTTTATCAAATTGATGAAAAATCAAAAAATAGGAGCCATTATAAATACGGGTAAAAATCATTGTAGAAACAATACAAAATATCATAAATGTTTTCACACCAAAAATAAATAACTTTACTTTATATTTCATACCTACTCCTTTTGTATTATAGACCTGATTGTTATCGTTGGATGATTCCTCATATAAATTGATGGAATATGCCTTTTCCATTTAACATTTACATCTTGAGTATTATTAAAATCAAGATTTTCACTTGCATAACATACTGTTGAATAGCTATATGTTTCTAAATTATTAAAGGTAATATCTACACGGATATATCTATCAAACAATGACAAACTCCATTTTTCATATATTTGTACCTTTGCTTTTGATGTCGCATCCTTATTTTCATAAAGTAATACGTCTTCAGGTTCATCATGAATTATTAAATCCCAAATAGTATTATTAGAAAAATAGTTCATTACTATAAATAAAGAAACAATGCCAATCATAAGCGTTTCAATAATCACAAGTTTCTTTAAAAGATACTTTCCCATTTTTTCCCTTCTTTAAAAAACGAATGAAACTTCGTTAGAAATTTCATTCATTTAGTTAATCACTTACTTGAGATAAATATAAATCTAATGGTGCTTTTGTATGTTCAACAACATAACCACTACCGCCACGATTTTTAACATCTTCCACGACAGTTGTCATTAAAATAGGTTGTTTTTCATCTATCGTCATGACTGTAAACCAACCAAGTTCTGTTCCTGTCGTATCGCTTTGACTTTGTTTGATTTCTGCCGTTCCTGTTTTTCCGGCAAGAATGACATTATCATGATAGATGGCATGTCCTGTTCCATTTTCATCCGCAATGGCATTAATAAGATCTTCTTTTATTATTTTTGTTGTTTCTTTTGAAAAAACATTTTTAATCCATGTTTTTGTTTGTCCTTGAACTATATGTGGCTGATAGATTGATCCATTATTAACAAAAGCACTATAGATACTTGCAAGTTGAAGTGGATTTATCAAAATTTGTCCTTGACCATAGCCACTATCAGCAATTAATTGATCACTTACTTTTTGATTTTTATTGATATACTGACTTTTATTTAAAGCAAGTTCAAAAGGAATCTTTTCACCAATCTTCAAATTTTTATAATACTTAAATAAATTATCTTTTCCTATATTTAACGCACTTCTTGCAAAATAAACATTATCAGAATACGTGATTGCATTCTTTAAATCATTAGGGGAAGGCGCATGTAATGTTGTCACATAATAATTACCCCAACTTGAATCTTTTTGCCATTTATCCTTAGCCCCTAAATCCTTATTTGGATCAATCGTCTTTGTTTCTAACCCAATAGCTGCTGTAATAGGTTTCATAGATGAACCGGGTGTATAGGTTTGTGTATAACGACTCATCAATGGTTGGTTGACATCATTATTTAAAGCATTCCATTTATCTGTTGAAAGCCCTAAAACAAAATCATTGTTTGAGTAGGATGGTGTTGATACAAGTGCTAAAACTTCTCCTGTTTTTGGATTGAGAGCAACAGATGCACTTTTATCATTTTGATATTCATTATAAAGGCTTTGTTGTAAATCAATATCAATTGTTAGTGTAATATCTTGTGGACTCATTTTAACTTCTTTATGACAAAGTTCTTTAATAACTTTATCATTTTTATCAACCAATTCAATTTTACCAGATGTGATTCCTTTTAGCTTTTCTTCATAAGCCGCTTCAATCCCATTTCTTCCAATGACTGAAGTCGAATTATAGCCTTCATTTTTATGTTTTTTTAAATCTTCAGCATTAACATTTTGAACATAGCCTACGATATGTGAAGCCACCTTATCGTAAGGATACGTACGAATACTCACTGTCGAAATTTTAACGCCGTTGATACCTAAAATATTCTTATTGATTAAATCGTTTTTAGTTGCTTCAGAAACAGTTTTGATAGGTACAAAAGAATCATCATTAATCCAAGATGCACTCATTTTCTTTTGAAGGGTTTCAACATCTGTTTCTAAATACTGTGCAATTTGTCCATAATCATTTTCACCATTTAGTTTTCCTTTTACAAGTCCAACAGAATAACCTTTTCCATCTTCAGCAAGAACTTTTCCATTTCTATCTAAAATACGTCCTCTTTTTTTAGGATTATATGTTGTTATTTTTATTTTGCACCCATCAGTATACCCATCCATAATTAGATTTTTATTAAATTGGATTTGTTCATCTTTGACCCCTACTTTATTTCGATAAGTGATTCTTCCTGCAAGGGTATCAATATAGATTAAATATTCAATGACACTATCTTGTTCATCTAAGATTTTTATTTGAATATTTTTTGCATCAATTTCTTCATAAAATTCTTTATATTTTTCAACAAAGTATTTTTGTGTAGGTGTATAGACTGTTTTTTGATTCAACATTTGATACATTTGTTTATAATCTTTCTTTTTTAAAAGTTCAAAATACTCTGTAACAACTTGTTCATTACTTTTCCCTTGATTAAACACAAAAAACACAGAAACCATCAGTAAAACACAGGCACTTATTCCAATGATCCATTTCTTTTTATCTTTCATTTCTACTGTCCTCCTACAGAATATGCATAATCTGCATTTGTTGAAACGTCTTTTTCAATAACAGGATCACACTTTACTAAACCAATATCTCCTGGTACACGATAACCAACAAATGCTACCAAATAACAATCCTTTCCCTTTTTTATACGATAATGATATGTAATATCCATGGTTTCCGTTTCACCTAAATAGGTAATTGTCGATGTATAGGTCATTTCAACATAGAAATCATTAATATCTCCCGCTAAAACTTTGATTTGTTTAATTTGCCCCGTTTCTTGTGCTCTATCTTGTTTAAATAATTTTAAAGAATGAAAATAGGCATCTCTTGTCACAACATAAAAGTCATTGGATGATGAAGGAACTTTAAAAAGAGATTCTCTATCATCAAAATCAGGTAATGTTGAGTCTTTTTTCAAATAAGCAACCATTTTATTAACAAGCTCTTTGGCTTGTTTTCGATAGTCATTATCAATTTCTTCTTGTTCTTTTTTATCTTCTTTATAGGTCCCGCAATAAAGAGTTACGCTTGAATCATTTTGAAGATTATAAATTTGAATTGTCCCATTTTTATCTAAAAGATTATCTTCATTTAAAATACAGTTTTCATCTAAGGCAATAATATATTGAGCTTCTTCATCTTTAGATAAAGTTAAAGCAATCGTCCCATTTTGTTTTGTTTCATCTGCATCAAAATATTGCGTTTTATTTTTTATTTTTAAAGTTAATTGTCCTGCATTTTCTTTAAGATATGTTTTTGTTTCACCGTTATTTTTATTAAACCATTCCCCTTGCAATGTAGGAAAAATATTAAAATATGAAATTCCATCACCACGATCGCCAAAAGTAGATACATACACTTTCTTTTGATTTTCTTCGTTATTATAAGTAAAAACGTAACAATCATTCGTAAGCCATTTTCCATGATAACCTTTCATTTCTGTAGAAACAGTATCACTTTTTCTAGCAAAGCATAAATAGGTATAATGGTAAATATCTAGGCGATGTTGATCGTCATCATACTTTAAAACAGCTCTGTTTTTTAAATTTGAAGAAAAAGATGAAATTTCTTCATCTTTTTGAAAATACTGAAATCCAAAAATAGAAATTACAACAAATCCTAAACAGCCTATTAAAACATATTGAATCTTAATCTTCTTTTTCTTAATTAGACAATAATTAATGAAAAGACAACATAAAATAATGAGATTAAATATAATTTGATTCATTGAATGAATATATTCAAATCCAAATCTTTTTAAGATAACTAAATAACCAAGTTGTAAGACCAATAATGAACAACCTATAACATTGGTAAATAAAGAAATTAAAAATGAACTCTTCTTAATTTTTGTTTCTTCTATATCATTTTCTAATTGATCTAAATCATTAAGATCAACGAATAAAATCTTTTGATTTTTCTTTAAAAGTATAAAATCTTTATAATTAATTCTTTTAAATTGTGGAAAACTATAAAAAATAGCTTCTTCATTTTCTTGATAAGTCATTCCATTATCTTTAAATGTATAAAAGACTTCATGTTCTTTAAAAAAGTTGCTTTTACAAAAAATTTGCATAAAAGGAAATAATATGAGAATAATTCCTAAAACAATAAAACTTTTACCAAGAATATCTACATAATGATGAATATACTGTTGAAGTGGTAAAAAAGCAAAACCTCCTAAGATAAACATAATTCCTATAAAATTGAATAGCCAATAAGCCTTGCTTTCGAAATAATGATCTCTCAAATATTTTTTATAATACTTCTTTTTTATTAAAAAGTTTTTCTCATATAGAGCATTTTGAACTTTATTTTCTTTTCCTTTCAATAAATCATCAACACTTATATCAAGAATACTTGCTAGATCGACAAGAATTGAAATATCGGGTAACCCTACCCCGGTTTCCCATTTAGAAATTGTCTTATTAGAAACAGATAATCTTTCTGCCAGTTCCCCTTGAGTCATTCCTTTTTCTTTTCTTCTCTTTGCAATTACTTTTCCAATTTTTTTACTATCCATATAAACAACTCCCTTACACCTATCATACTAAAAACTTTCTTTAAAAGATACAACATTCCATCTAGAGAATATGTCTACGAAGCGTGGAATCCCTTGATATTACGTGTTTTTTATAAAAAATGGATTACAAAAATAATTTTATATTTTTTCATCTAGCCATTCTTTTTCAAATAAAAAAGATGAGATTTTATTTCTCATCTTCATGCTATTATACTCTTTTTACTAATTTCTTAGAAACAGCTACCATAAGTACTGCTCCAAAAAATAAACATCCAACTCCTAAATAATAAAATATTCCTTTAGAAAAGATTCCCTCTAAAATAAGACCTAAAGCAAAAATAATTTGCCCTAAACAATTACTCTTACAATAATCTCTAACAGATTCATTTGTATATTTCTTGTTCATTCCTTTTGTTAGAAACGAGTTCCCATTTGCTATTAAAAGAGCCATAATCATTAAAACCACGCCAAGTCCTGCAATAATGCCTACTCTTACAATCTCTGCAAAATTATTCATAATATTTTTCCTCCTTTTTGAACCTTTTCTATTTACTTAATTATATCATAATAAAAACAAGATTATTATCAATTGATTCTATTTATGAAAATATCTTTTATCTTTTTTGTTAATCTATAAGTTGACAATCATGTCATAACATAGATAATTAATTAACAGGTGATGAAAAATGTATAATATTTTATTAATTGAAGATGATAGACCTTTAAATAAAGCAATCTCTGTTTATTTTAAAAAAGAAAAATTTTATGTATTATCTTCTTTTAGCGGTCAAGAAGCACTTGACATACTCTCTCAAAATAATCTTGATCTTATTATTTTAGATATCAATCTCCCTGATTTATCTGGTTTTGATCTTATTGAACAAATAAAAATTATCAATTCAAATATTCCTATTCTTATTTTATCTGCCTGTGATTTGGATTCAGCTATTTTACATGGTTTTAATTTAGGCGCAGAAGATTATGTAACAAAACCATTTAATATTGAAATTCTTCACAAGAAAATAAATGTTATTTTAAAAAGAAATACAAAAAACACTTTCTACAAAGATGACCATCTATTTTTTGATAAGAATACATCTAAATTAGTAATCGATAATAAAGAAATCAAATTAACACCTCTAGAATTCAAATTATTATCTTTATTTTTAGAAAATCAAAATCAAATAATTTTAAAAGAAACAATCATTGAAAAAATATGGGATTCAAATGAAAATTATGTTGATGAGCATACATTGCTTGTTAATATATCTCGATTAAGAAATAAGATAGAAGATGATAAACACCATTATATTAAAACTGTTTATGGCCTAGGTTACAGGTGGTGTCATGATGAATAAAATCATTGCAACTCTTTATGTTTTATTTTTATTTTCTATTTCAATAATCATTTTCCTTTCAACAAATTCTATCTTAATAAAATGCTTAATCATCTTAAATTCATTAGTAAGTATTTTTATACACTATCTAAACATTTTTTCTTTCAAATCAAAAATAAATCATTTAACACATTATATTTTTAATACTTTTGATAAAACAGCAACTCAAAGCAATAAAGAATATGAAGAAACGATTGAATCAAAATTATTACATCAAATTAATAAATATAAACAAGAATTAGATATCGAAAAAGAAAAAACAATCCATTCTAAACAAGAAATTCAGTCATTAGTCACTCATATTTCTCATCAAGTAAAAACGCCTTTAGCCAACATTAAAATATTTAACGATTTGTTAGCACGTAATGACTTATCTAAAGAAGAAGCTATTGACTTTCATATAATGCTTAATCAACAAATTAATAAACTTGATTTTCTAATGGAATCTCTTATAAAAATGTCTCGATTAGAAACAGATATCATTCAATTAAATATTGAAAAAAATGATCTTTATTCTACTCTAATTGAAGTAATTAATCATGTTTTCTTACTTGCTGAAAAAAAACATATTAATATCGAACTATCCAAAAATACACATATCTCTGCCCTATATGATGAAAAGTGGACTCAAGAAGCAATTTTTAATGTTTTAGAAAATTGTATAAAATATTCAAATAAAAATACAACCATAACAATTCAGATGTCAAAAAATACTTTCTTTTCTAAAATCATAATTACTGATCAAGGAATTGGTATAAAAAAAGAAAACTATAATAATATTTTCCAAAGATTTTATAGAGCACAGGAAGTGCAAGATGAAGATGGTATTGGTATTGGACTCTATTTGACAAGAGAAATCTTATCTAGAGAAGAAGGCTATATCACTGTCCAATCCGAATATGGAAAAGGTTCTACTTTTACAATCTATTTAAAAAGATAATGAATTTTTTGTTCATTATCTTTTTTGTAACAAGTTTGTGATATTTATTTTGTAGAATATAGATAATCAAAGGAGAATGCTTATGGAAATCGTAAAAACAATAAACTTAAAAAAATATTATAAAATGGATAACTATACTGTAAAAGCTGTAGATAACATTAACTTGAATATTAACAATCATGAATTTATTGCAATTGTTGGAAGTTCTGGTAGCGGAAAATCTACTCTTCTAAATTTACTTGGTGGATTAGATAAACCAACCAGTGGAAAAGTATTTATTAATCATATTGATATTACATCAATGGATGAAGATGAAATGGCTATTTTTAGAAGAAGAAACATTGGCTTTATTTTTCAAAATTATAACCTTATCAGTAACCTCACTGTCTTAGAAAATATCATTTTGCCTATTGAACTTGATGGTAATGAGATTCCATATGATTTTATAAACGAAATACTTCACGTTTTAAAACTAGAAGATAAAAAAAATGTATGTCCAAATAAATTATCAGGCGGTCAACAACAACGTGTTGCTATCGCTAGAGCGCTGGCAACAAGACCATCTATTATTCTTGCAGACGAGCCCACTGGAAATCTTGACTCAAAAACTACTCAGGAAGTTATAGGATTAATTAAAAGAACAAGTCATTTATTTAAACAAACAATCGTCATGATTACTCATAATGAGGATATTGCTCAATTAGCTGATCGTATTATAAAAATTGAAGATGGAAAGTTGCGTGAAAACAATGATGAATAATAATAAAAAAGCAATCAATAAACTCACATTATCAACATTAAAAAATAAAACAAAAACACTTTTTATGTTTGTCTCTATCATTCTCGTTACTTTTATGATTTATAGTATTTTTTCAATTGGATTCAGTTACTATGACAATTATCAAACCTATAATCTACGAAGTGCAGGGACAACAAGTCAAATCCTGATGACGAATCTTACTAAAAAACAAAAAAACAAATTAAATGATTTAGATTATATTAAAAATATTGGTAATCAACACTATTATGGTCGTATTAATTTTGAAAATTCCTATTCAGATAGTCAAATCGTTCTTTCTAATTATGATGATATTGAATGGAAAGAAGACATCTTGCCTACAATTGCTTCATTTGAAGGAAATTATCCTACAAAGAAAAATGAAATTGCTTTGTCAAGATGGACATTAAATAAATTAGGTTATAAAAACAAAAAAATTGGTGATTATATTACTTTAAATATAAATCATCAAAAACAAAGATTTAATATTAGTGCTATTTTTACTGATTATTTAATTGGTCGAGATCAAAAAACCAAAAGTGCTAATGTTGCTGCAGCAACTTTTTATTTCAAAGATCATCATCAAGAAATTAATCAAATAGGAAATATTATTATTTCAAATATGTACGCTAAATCACATTCGTCTCTTTATCAAGTCACAATGGTCTCTCTTAAAGATAAACACCAAGATGCTGATAAGATTATGTCCCAATTAAATAAAGACTTAAACTTAGCAAAAAATCAAAAACTCTATAGTTTCGGTCTTTTAGCAAATAAAACAGACGGTTTGTTGTCTATTGTAGCATGTGCATTTCTAGCAATTCTAATTGTATTAAGCGGATATTTTATTATCAATAATATTATGCAATTGTCTATCAATAATGACATTTATTTTTATGGACAACTTAAAACAATAGGAACGACCCCAAAACAAATAAAATCGATTGTAAAAAAAGAAACACTATTTTATGCTTTATTAGCAATTCCTATGGGATTAGTGTTTGCATCACTATTTTCATATTTTTTAGTACCTTATACACTTCGGCGATTAATATCGGGATCAGCTATTGAAAACATCTTTCCATGCAATGTTTCATTTAGCCCTTTCTTGTTTTTAATTGTTATTATTTATGTCTTGCTTACTATTTGGGTAAGCAGTAAAAAACCAGCAAAGATTGCTAGCAAAATATCACCTATTGAGGCAATTAGATATAACGGTCTAGGTAATGCATCATATATAAATAGATCATTTTCTATTTTCAAAAAAAATCGCATACTGTCTCTCGCTATTAAAAATATTTTAGGAAACGGTAAAAGAAATATTTCTGTTATACTTTCACTATTTATTGGATTATTTTCTTGTTTAACAATTTATTCTGCCATTTCAAAGCCAGATTATAATATTCTTTTTGCTAGACAACAGCCTTATTCTTTTAATATCGAGGCAAATAATCCAAATAACGAAGGAAAGCAAAGTGATATAACCAATAAAGAAATCTCAAAAGTACAATCTTTAAAAGAAATAACTGAATTAAAAATCGTTAAAACTGCTTATTCAACAGTTACAGGTTCATCTAAATTTTTGCAAAAAGAATTAGGTAAGAAGAATAGTTTTGCTAAAGAAAGCAATCATTTTAAAGCAACTATCATTCTTTTAAATGAAGATGATCTTTCTCATTTTTCTAAAACAAATAAAACAGATAACATATCATTTTTAAATGGTGATAGCATCTATCTTTTAGATACATCTGTATCACGTAAGTATATAAATGATTCCCTTTCAATACAAAATAATAACGGTGAACTTATCGATTATAAAATTGAAAATTTATTTAAAGAAGATTCTAATTTTCTACAAGATGCCCAAAATTATTTGATTTCTGATAGTGATCATATCTGCATTTATATGAGCGAAAAAGGTCTTGAAAAATTACAAATAGATCCAATTTATGAAGAATTAAAAATCAATACTAAAAATGTCAATAATGAAAAACTTCAAGAAAAACTTTTAAGTATTTTTAAAAACTGTACTATCACTTTTAAAAGTCAAATCAACACCATCAAGCAATTACAACCAATTATAAATTGCTTTATGTTTGTAGGTATTCTTTTTGCATGTATTTTACTTATGTTAGGAATCTTCAATTTTATTAATATTATTATCATGAATATCAATTCAAGAAAAAAAGAATTGGCTACATTAGAAGCAATTGGAATGACAAAAAAACAACTGTATAAGTTGCTTTCTTTAGAAGGTATTATTTATTTTGTAATATCTCTAGTTCTACTGACAATTATAGGAATTCCGTTATCGAAGATGATTGTTTCTTTATTTCAAAATACGCTTTATTATTTTAAATATCATTTTTCATTTCTTTTATATTTTTTAATTAATTTCATACTATTTATAATTTGTTTAATTACACCAAGAATATATTATACAAAAACACAAAAAAATAAATAAACAATTTAAATTTATTTAATAAAAAGAGGCATAAAATCTATCGTAAATTATTAGATTTCTATGCCTCTTTTAATCTTATAAAGATATATATGCGTTATATTGTTAAGCTTCTAAATATTTAATGACTTTATACATTGGCATTCCAATGACATTTTCTAAATCTCCATCAATCTTTTCTACAAACTTTGAAGCAACTCCTTGGATTGCATAAGCACCCGCTTTGCCTTGCCATTCATTTGTATCAAGATAATCTTCAATTTCTTGATCAGATAATTTTTTAAATGTAACAGTTGTTGCATCTGTAAATGTTGTGCTTTGTTGATCTTTAATGATACATACTGCTGTAATAACAACTTGTTTATTATTCGATAACAACTCAAGCATTCTTTTAGCGTCTTCTCTATTTTTTGGTTTTCCTAACATTTCATCTTGGAAGGTGACCATGGTATCTGCTGAGACAATGATATTGTTTGGATATTTTATTTGAAGTGGTTTGGCTTTTTGTAAAGCAATGTTTTCTAGTCTTTTAAAAAGTGTTAAACTTTCGTCTAACACTTCTTCTGTTTCTACAAAATCTACTGTGTAGTCTATTCCATATTTATCGAAAAGTTCTTTTCTTCTTGGAGAACTACTTGCAAGTATGATTTTATTTTTCATTTTTTTCATTTTTTTCATTTTTTTCTTCTTTTTTAACTGGTTTTGGAAGTAAAGCTTTTCTAGAAACATTTACTTTACCTTTATCATCAACTTTAGTTACTTTAACTTTGATGACATCTCCTACCTTACATACATCTTGCATTTTGCTTGTTCTTTCATAAGACCAATCAGAAATATGTAAGAATCCATCAGTTCCTTCAAATAAAGTAACAAATGCATAATTATCATTTACACGTGCAATTGTTCCATCATAGATTTCACCAACTTCAGCTTTTTTAACAATTCTTTCAATTAAAGAAACAGCTGTGTCGATTGCTTCTTGATCACTATGGTAGATAACCACTGTACCGTCTTGATCAATATCAATTTTAACATCATTTGATTTTTCAATGATTTCATTAATTGTTTCTCCACCACGTCCAATAACATCTCTAATTTGTTCTGGATCAATATGCATAACATGCATTTTTGGTGCGTATTTAGATAAATGATCACGTGGTGCAGGAATAGCTCCTAACATACAATCCATGATTTGAGCACGTCCTACTTTTGCTTGTGCTAAAGCTTCTTGTAAGATTTCTTTTGTAATACCATCAATTTTGATATCCATTTGTAAAGCACAAATACCATTTTTAGTACCAGCTACTTTGAAATCCATATCTCCTAAGTGATCTTCCATACCTTGGATATCAGTTAAGATTGTATAATCGTCACCTTTTTTAACAAGTCCCATCGCAACCCCAGAAACTGGATTTGAAATTGGTACACCAGCAGCCATTAATGCCATTGATGATGCACAGATTGAAGCTTGTGAACTTGAACCATTTGATTCTAAGACTTCAGAAACAACACGGATTGTATATGGGAAGTCTTTTTCACTTGGAATAACTTGTGCTAAAGCTCTTTCTCCTAAAGCACCATGTCCAATTTCACGACGTCCAGGAGCACCCATTCTTCCTGTTTCACCAACTGAATATGGTGGGAAGTTATAATGATGCATGAAACGTTTTTGATCTTCTAATCCTAAACCATCGATTTTTTGAACTTCTCCCATAGCTCCTAATGTACATACAGATAAAACTTGTGTTTCACCTCTTGTAAATAAAGCAGAACCATGAACTCTTGGTAATAAATCAACTTGTGCATTTAATGGACGCACTTCATCAATTTTACGACCATCTGGCCTAATTTTTTCTTCCGTAATTAAACGTCTTACTTCATTTTTTTCTAAGTCATGTAAGATAATTCCAACTTGTTTCATCACAGATTCTTTTGTTTCTTCATCTGCATATTCTTTTTCATCATATTGTGCAGTTACACGATCCATGATTTCATCAATGGCTGCATATCTTTCAAGTTTTCCTGGAATAGATACAGCAGCAACCATTTCATCATTACATAAATCTGTAATTTCTTGAACTAAAGCTTCATCTAATTCAAATAATGGAATTTCAATTTTTTCTTTACCACATGCTTCAACAACTTTTTCTTCAAAAGCAATTAATTCTTTAATAGCTTCATGTCCAAACATTAAAGCATTTAACATTGTATCTTCATCAACTTCTTTAGCATCTGCTTCAACCATATTGATGGCATCTTTTGTACCAGCTACTTCTAAATTGATTAAACTTCTTTCCATTTCTTCTGGACCAGCATTGATGGTAAATTCTCCATCAATTAAACCAACATTAACACCTGCGATTGGTCCATTGAAAGGAATATCAGAAACACATAATGCAAGAGAAGCCCCTAACATTGCTGCCATTTCTGGAGAAGCTTGTTGATCTACTGATAAAACAGTATTAACAACTTGTACTTCATTTCTAAATCCGTCTGCAAATAATGGACGAATTGGTCTATCAATCATTCTTGCAGTTAAAGTTCCATGTTCACTTGGACGTCCTTCTCTTTTTAGAAATCCTCCAGGAATTTTACCTACAGAATATAATTTTTCTTCATATGTAACTGTTAGTGGAAAGAAATCTACACTTTTTGGTTCTTTTCCTGCAACAGCTGTTGATAAGATGACTGTATCATCATATCTTACTAAAACACTACCATTAGCTTGTTTAGCTAATTCTCCTACTTCTACTGTCAGATTTTTCCCGTAAAAATCTGTACTAAACACTTGTTTACTCATTTTTTCACCTCTTAATTTTCTGCATTATTATAGCATATAAAAAATGTTTTTAAAAACATTTTATGTTATTCATGATAAATAAATGATATAATAATGCATGAGGTGAATTTTATGAACGAAAACGAATTAAAAAGTATTGAAAGATATTTCAATAAATTCAATGAAGATGCTGCTTCTTTCAATGAATTTGAAGCAAATGATTTTATTAAATTATTAAAAAACAATGGTAGAAATGATGATGCAATTGAAGTAGGAAATACATTTTTACAAATGGCTCCTTCTTTAAAAGGATATATTAATCAATATGGGTATGCTTTATATAATAAGTTTATTAATATTGATGATGAAAAAATAAAAGAAAAAGAAAGTTTATTCTTTGATATCCTTGAAGATATTTTAGGTATTTGTAAACAAGAAAAATATTCTCCTGTTGAACCAGCAATTAATAGAGCAATTAAATATGCATTAAATCAAACTCCAATCAATTATGATTTAATGATCAAAATGCTTAATAAATTAGATGTTAGATTATTATCTGATAAACCTTTTGTTAATAACGAAGGTAGAGAATTTGAATCTTTCAAAGAAAGATACTTTAGATTAAAAGTACGTGCTTTATTTGAAACAAAACAATATAAAGCATGTGTAGAATGTGCAAATCAAGCATTAGCTACACCACTTAAATGGCATTATAACGCTTTACAATGGATCAAATATTATAGAGGATGTGCTTTATTAGAATTAAAAGAATATGATGAAGCTAATAGAGAATTTATTTCTTTACATAATCGTATTAAAGGAGTTAACTTCTACGAAGTTTTATATAAAACAAATGCTACTGTTGGTAAAGTAAAAGAAGCAAATGCTTATTTACTTTATGAATTCTTTGAAAACGGTTATGCCCTTGAACAACTTCCTTTATATCAAAGATTAAATGAAGCTGTTGAAAATAGTGGTAATGAATTATTAATTAAAGTGGTTCATTCATTTATTAAAGCATTATGTAATGAAAATCAAAAAGAATGTGACTTTACAATCGATGTAAAATATCAAGGTAAAGATTCAAGTAGTTTATATGATGAAATGTATGATTTAATCATGTCACATCTTGATAGTTTAGTTACTCGTAAGTCAGGTAAAGTTGTTTATTACAATGAACAAAATCAATTTGGTAATATTTCTGTTTATGATCATGATCCTATCTTCTTTAGACAAGCAGATTTTGCTTACGATGAAGAAGTAGAAAGAAATATTCGTGTTAATTATACTGTTTTACCTACTTATGATAGTAAAAAACAAAGATTAACTGAAAAAGCAATTTTAGTAACTATTGATGATAGTGACTATGACTTTATTAATAGATAAGCCTAGATGAAATGATAAGACCTTCATAGGATACTATGGAGGTCTTTTATGTTATCAAATTCACAACTTTTTTTACTTGCTTTAGTACTTTCTATTTTTAACTGGCTCATGACTTTTTTAGGGTCAAGTCTTGTTTATTTTGTTAAAAGTAAAAGTCAAAAACTTGTCAGTATTGCTTTAGGTTTAGCTGCTGGTATTATGATTGCTGCTACTTTCTTTTCATTGCTTCTTCCAGCAATCCAACAAGTTGAAGATCATCTACTTTTACTTTTTTTGATTCCACTTGTCTTTTTTAGCGGTGGCTTATTTTTAAGATTATGTGATAAATTTCTTCCCCATGAACATATTATTTCTCATCAAAAAGAAGGTCCTACAAATACTCTTTCTAAAAATAAACTTTTATTACTAGCAATGACCTTACACAATATTCCCGAAGGTTTAGCGGTTGGAATTGCCATTGCAAGCGTTAAAACTAATCTTGTTCCTGCCCTTATTTTATCTATTGGTATTGGTATCCAAAACTTTCCTGAAGGTACGGCCATTTCTTTACCTTTACATGAAAGTGGTATCTCACGTTTTAAAGCAATGATGTATGGTCAATATTCTGCCCTTGTAGAAATTCCAAGTGCACTTTTAGGTTTTTTATTTGCTCAACTTTTTAGTAGCATTCTCCCTTTTGCTTTAAGCTTTGCAGCTGGAGCGATGATGTTTGTTTGTATCGAAGAACTGATTCCTGAAGCAAATGCCTTAAAAGAAGTAGATGTTGGTACGATGAGTTTTATGGTAGGATTTATGATCATGATGATGTTGGATATTATGTTTGGATAGTTATTTTTTTATCACATAAAGACCCTTTTTTTCTAAAACACAATAAAGCACATCTTCTATATGAGAAATGTGTTTTTTCTTTAATTCATTTTTCAACCACGCTTCATCTTTATTTAAAATTTGAAGTGCTTCTTGATTAATACAGCCATCACTGATCAATGCATCAGGTAAAAGTGTTTGACTTTCTTGTTTTGGAATAACCGATAAAGAACCATTTGTTTCTAGAATAGCAAAATCCACTTTAGAAACACTATCGATATCACTTACTCTTAAATGATGACATAAATCATCTATACTATAGCGTAATTTTTTCATATTTTGATATTGTATCTTTCCTCTATAAATGATATAACACGGTCTTCCTTCAAAAAAATCTCTCAATTTTTTTGAACGCATCGTAATAAAAGATTCTATTCTATCTAAAATAATGAGTGTCAGTGTGGCTATCACACTATCTAAAACAGACAAATCTTGTGTTTCTAAAGACATTGTAGTGATTTCAGAAATCACTAAAAAAACAACAAAATCAAAAACATTGAGTTGACTAAATTCTTTTTTTCCAAAAAGCCTAAGTAAAACTGTTAGATAGATATACATAAAAATACTAATGATAAATATTTTAAACATATGTTCTCCGTTCTACTTACTCTTTTTTTTCATATTCTCTATTAGGAGGTTTCTATGAAAAGAAAGTTAATGCCTTATTTATTATCTTATGCATTTTTATTTGTAAGTTATTTAATCATTAGTTTTATTATGGCTATTCTTTTTTCTTTTATGCATGTTTCATCTTTTATTTATCAATTACTGATTACTTTTTTTAGTTATCTTATCTTAGTTGTTTTCACTTTTATTTTTTATAAAATGGTAAAAGAAAAGCCATTGATCCACGGAATGACCCTTTCAATGACTTATTTAATTATTCAATTTATATTTCATTTAAAAGATATAAATATTCAAATTTTAATAAAACCTTTATTTGTTTTTATTATTTATTATTTACTTTATTATATAAAGAAAAAACAACAATAACTTGTTGTTTTATGCAGTAAATTCAATATCTACAATTTTTACATCATATGCTTCAGCAACCCCAACAGTCACGATTTCATTAACTCCATGACCAATAAGTGCTTTAGCAAGTGGTGATTCATTTGAAATCTTACCATTAACAGGATCAGTTTCGAAAGAACCTACAATTGTATATTTTTCTTCTTCAGGATCATCTAAAGATAAATCTAAAATTGTAACTGTTGTCCCAGGTTTAACAACATTTAAATCCATTTGTTCTTCAGAAATGATTTCTGCATTTTGAAGCATATATTCAATTTCTTTAATTCTTTGTTCGATTTGAGCTTGTTTATCTCTAGCTGCATCATAATCAGCGTTTTCTGATAAGTCACCTTGAGAACGAGCTAATTGTAATTCTTCAATGACTCTAGGTCTTTCAACATTAATTAAATTATCTCTTTCTTCTTCAAGTTTTTCTACACCAGATTTCGTAAGTAATACTTTATCTTTATCCATTTTAAGTCACCTCGTAATCAATAATATAGCATATTTATATCTAAATATCTAGTCTATTTTTATGAATCATAAGCATATTTATTCAAATCATTTTGAATAAGTGCTCTTGCTACAATATTTAATCCAAATATTCCTAAAATCAAATAAACAAGAGCACGATAATTATCTACCATTTCTCCTTGATAAGTTTGAAAATCACTTAATCTCTCTCCAACTTTATACAACCAATAAAGTTCATATAAACCTAAAGTAATAATACTTAAAATCAAGACTTTAAAACCTGAAGAATCCTCTTCTCCAGTAAGTGTATTGACATCACTGGCAAGACAATAAAGCCAATAAAGTCCATAAATTCCAAACGTAACAATTGATAAAATAATACACATTGGAATACTACGTCTAGAAATTGCATAATCTACTCTATGTTGATTAAATTCATATTCATTAAATGTTTTCGTTCCACAATAAGGGCAATAACGTTCTCCATCTTTAATTTTTCGACCACAATTTGTACAATACATCTTTTACTCCTTAGCATCAATAACACTTGAAATCTTAGTAATTAAAAGATCGATGGCTACTGTATTATTTCCCCCTTCAGGGATAATGATATGTGCATATTTTTTTGAAGGTTCAACGAATTGTTCATGCATTGGTCTTACTGTTTCTAAATATTGATTACATACTGAATCAATAGAACGTCCTCTTTCTTCAATATCACGTTTTAAACGACGAATAAAACGAATATCAGCATCTGTATCTACAAAGACAAGAATATCACATAAATCTCTAATTTTTTCATCATATAAAACAAATAATCCTTCTAAAATATAAACATCTCTTGGTGTAATTGTTTCAACAACATCACTTCTTGTATGTTGAGTATAATCATATGTAGGTTTAGAAATTGATTTTCCTTCTTTTAATTGTTTTAATTGTTCTACAAGTAAATCATTATCAAAAGCAAAAGGATGATCGTAGTTTGTTTTAACTCTTTCTTCAAAAGAAAGATGACTTTGATCTTTATAATAATCATCTTGTTTGATAATACATGTTGTATGACTTCCTTTAAAAAATTCATACACTTGTCTAGAAATAGATGTCTTTCCTGAAGCACTTCCTCCAGCAATACCAATAATAATACTATTTTTCATTTGTTAAAACCTTCCTTCCCATATCAAATTCAGACAATGGTTGCTCACATTTTAAATAAAGAATTTCCATTGGATGATTTGCTACTTCAACTGATTCTCTATCTTCATTATATATTTCTTTAACTTCAATTAAAACATTTTCATGATGTGGTGAGAAAAATTCAATTCGATCTCCCACTTTAAAATAATTTCTTTGTTCAATCATAACTTCATGTTTATCTACATCATAACTTAATACACGCGCACAAAAATCTTGTGTAGGATGCTCATCTCTTTGATTATAGAGTTGATAATCACTGTTTGGAACATCTTTAAAGAAGCCTGTACATAAAGCGCGATTGGCTGCCTTTTCAATTTCTTTTCGATAACCATTTTTATCAAAGTTTTCAGGATCATCACAATACGTATCAATCAATTTACGATAAGTAGATACAACAGTTGCAATATAATGCAATGACTTCATTCTTCCTTCTATCTTAAAAGAATCAATCCCTAATTCAATAAGTTTAGGTAATTCATCTACTAAAGACATATCTTTACTTGACATACTAAAAGGAACAATTTCATCATGATTTAACTGTTGATCTTTTTCAAAAATATCATAATACCATCGACAAGATTGCGAACATCCTCCACGATTGGCATCTCTTCTTGAAAAATAATTAGATAACATACATCTTCCAGAATAATGGATACACATAGCTCCATGAATGAAATACTCTAAATCAATATCAACCTTTTCTCTTACTTCTTTTAGATCTTGATAATCTACTTCTCTTGCAAAAACGACACGGTCAACACCTAAATTTTCATAAAAACGAATCGCACTGGTATTCATAGTAGATAGTTGAGTAGAAACATGGACTTCTAATTTTAAATGCAATTTTTTTGCTAAAGACATAATATAAGGATCTGCTACAATAATTGCATCTACTCCAATTTCATCTAGCTTTAAAAGATATTCTTCTAATCCCTTTAAATTGTCTTCATGTAAAATAATATTACATGTTACATGGATAGCCGCATGATGTGTATGGGCAAATTCTACAGCTTCTTGAATGTCTTCTAAAGAAAAGTTAGAAGCACTTGAGCGTAAAGAAAACTCTTTTCCACCTATAAAAACTGCATCTGCACCATATAAAATAGCTACTTTTAGTTTTTCTAAATTACCTGCTGGCGCAAGTAACTCTGGCTTTTTAACAATGACTCTTTTTCCATTAATAACTTGACTAACTTCTCTCATTTTCTTCTCTCTTTCTTACATCAGAAATTTTATAAACAGTTGAATCAAATAAAAAACTATGGTAGTAATGAACATTTGGTGTTAAACGATAAAGTAATTGCATCAACTCTATTGATTCTTTACTGTATGTTTGATTTTTAATTGCTTCTATAGCTTGTATATAAAGATGTGTAATTTCTAATAAATCTGTTTCATTTATATATTGACCATCAATATATAAATAATCAAAATCATTGAATTGATTAAGAACATCTAGTGCACACATTTGATTAGTTGAAGTAATGTGGGTTCCATATTGATCTTCATAAATATGACAATGGTCCTCTACACCATTGGCTTTGATTTCAATTTGTGCCTCTTTATCTACATTAAAATCAAGATGTGTATACTCTTTATAATTAGACAATAACTTTCTTTTTGAATAAGCCATATATTCAACCCCATGTACTTGAACCATTGTTTTTAATTTACAATTTTGTCCAATCATTTGTTTTTCTTTTAGCGGGATTTCTCTTGCTAGAAAAGCGCCATCTATTCCTTGTTCTTTTAAAACAGATAATGTGAGATGATTTGTATTTAATGTTTCTGGATCATAGATTTTTTCAAATGAATATCCTTTTTCATTACAAATTTGTAAAACTCCAAAATCTTGAAAAATAATCCCATCTATTTGACATTCATTTAATTTATCTAAATGATTCTTTAAATCATCTAAATATTTTTGTTCAACTAACGCATTAACTAAAACAAATAAACGAATCATTGGATATTTTTCCTTTATTTCTTTTAATTCTATATAATCAACTGTTAAAGCTTGTCGACATGAAAATTGATTTGTTCCTACAATAAAATCATGGACACCTAAATCCAAATAATCATAAAGATATGATAAACTATTTATATTAATTGTTAATGACACTTATTTCACTTCCTTTTTATTACACAAATTCCATCACCTACACCATAATAAGTGACTTGATATTCTTCATGATTGAAAATCCAATCTTTAAATCTTTTAATTTTTTTAACAAGTTGTTTTGTGTTTCTATTTTTAATATGATCAATATCAAAAATCATCCCATGAAAATCTAGATTATCAACAATGCAAATTCCATTTTTTTGAACTAAAGGCATGTATTTTTCAAAGAATTTTTGATATTGTGCTTTCGCTGCATCAATAAATAAACAATCAAATTCTTGGTATTTTAAATCATTGATATCAAATGTTAATGCATCATCATGGTGGATTTCTATTTGATCTTCTAATTGTTGTTCTTTAATGTTTTGAATAGCTTCAAGATAACGTGCATCATCTAATTCAATTGTTTCAACTACAAAATCATCTATATTTGAAACCATCATCATTGCTGAATAACCAATGGCACTGCCAATTTCAAGACAGCGATGACATTGATGTTCATTGAATGTTTGTATTAAAAATTCCAAACCCTCTTTTTCCATGACTGGAATATTTCTTTCTCTTGCACTTTTTTCTATTTCATCAAAATACTTCATTTTAATACCACTTATTACTATTTACATTTGCTTGATGTTCTTGATATGTTTTCGCATATAAAACTTTTCCATCTTTTGTTGCAAAGAAATAATAATACTCACTTTCCTTATAATTTAAAACATTTTTTATAATTCCTGTTGAAATCGAACTAATAGGACCAACAGGTAAACCATTATATTTATATGTATTATATTTTGTATCTTTATTTAAATCTGTATGTTTAACATCAATTTTTACTTCTTGATTTCCATAATTAACAGTGACATCACATTGTAATGGCATTTGTTTATTTAAACGATTAATTAAAACACCACAAACAAGTTGCCTATCTTCGTCATTGACTGGTGATTCTCTTTGAACAATAGATGATAATGTCATAAATTGGTGAACTGTTAATGGTTGTGAGTTCACTTTAAAATCTAATATTTGTGTTTTATATTTTTCTAGATGTTTTTGTGTTTGATCTAACATCATTTTTGTAATACTTTCAATCGTATCTTCTTGTGTTAGAAAATAAGTTTCTGGTGCTAAATATCCTTCCAATGGATAATAAATACCATCACTTAAAATATCATCTGTTAAAAACCAATATTTTTTAATTAACTTTTGAAGATATGTTTGATCTGTCCATTTTTGAATGATCTCATTATAATCTATTCCTGTTTGTTTAGAAATAATAGAAGCATATTCAGGAATTGTTTGTCCATCTAAAACTGTTATTTTAGTATTAGAAATATATTTTTTATCTTTTCCTTCAATTGCTTTAAAAATTGTTTTTAAATCCATTTTTTTATTTAAAATATAAACATTACTTTTAAAATCATGTTGATTCATTTTTAAATATATTTTGGCACATGTAGAACTTTTTATAAGTTTATTTTTATCTAATATCTTAATAATATCATTTCCACTACTACCTTTAGGAATAGTGACGATCACTTCCTTATTTTTAGAAGATGTAGCCTTGATTCCTTGCTTATAATATACAAAACTTCCAATAAATAAAACAACAATAAAAATAATAATACCTAATACTATTTTAATCTTCATATCTAATTTCTTTTTTTCCATGTTGAGTCCTCACCTTGTATCATTATATGTTATTTTTTGTCGATATTCAACCAAAGAAAAAAGGCAAATAAATTGCCTTAGAAATTATTAATAAATGGTGTTAAGCAAACAGGTTCATTTACCATACAGCTATATTCAGTTTCATAAACTTGTCCACCTTTTTCCTTACCAAAACGATAAGATTCAACAATTCCACCTTTTTGACAAGCCACAACGATCCATTCATTTCCTTCTTCATTATAAACAAGCATATCTACTGGATCATAAGAAGTATCTTCAAAGTCAATATATGTAAGAGTTCCATCTTCATTGACTTCGAACAACACAAGAGAATCATGTCCTTTATTAATTGCATATAAATGACTATCATCACTATTAAATTTAATATCACTTAAAGAACTTACAAGTTCAGGATCATCATCTTTTGGATAACTATCGATTGTTTGAATTAATTCAAAGTTTAAATGATCATATTTATAAACACAAATTGTACTGTTTAATTCATTCATTACATAAGCACGATCACCTTTTTGATTAAAAATCATTTTTTTAGGACCACAACCTGATTCTAATTGTAATGTATGTACATTATCTAATGTTAATGTTCCATCTTCACCAACATCAAAGAAACATACTTGATCTAACCCTAAACAAACAACATAAAGTTTATCTTCATCTGGTAAAAAACTCACATATGTAGGATATGGTTGTGCTTGTTTAACAGGATCTTTTCCACTTCCATTCAACTTAAAATGAGAAATACATTTTACAAGTTTTTTCTTAATAATAGAAATTACCGAAATTTCACTATTAAAATAATCAACACAGAATACTTTATCAGCAGTTTCTACATCACCATTTGCACAAGCATGCACATATGTCTTTCCTTTATCTGTCACACGTGAAGCAAGTGCTAATGTTTCAGCAGTTGCTGCATAAGAACAAATTCCTCCATCATCTACAGAACCTGTTCTATTTCTATAAGTAATACATGAAAAACGTCCATAATTGAATGCATAAACTGGATCCGTTGGTGTTACAAAATATTTTTTAAATATCAACTCTCCATTTTCCACATCGATTTGAAATGTATAGATTCCTCTTGTTTGTTTATTTCCTAAAGAATTAGCAAAAAAACCTTTCGTAATTCTTCTTTTTCCTCCAAATAAATTAAATGCCATTTCTTTCACCTCATTGATTATTCTAATTTCCTTCTATGAACTGTTCATGTCTAAAAAAGGAAAAAGCTAATTTTCATTAGCTTTTATGAATTACAATCTTCATCTTCTCCTTCACAATATTCAGTTTCATCTTCATCTTCTTCTGAAACAAATGATTGGAAAACTTCTTCAACTAATTCCCATTCTTCAGGAGTTTCAATTGGAAATAGTCCACCTTCATCATCAAAGATTGCTGCTTGTGCTTCTGGTTCATCTTTTTCAGGATCGAAGTAAACAACATATTGATGTCCATTTTCTTCATTTTCAAATGTAAATAAAATTTCATACTCTACTTCGTTTCCTAATTCATCAGTTACAACAATTGTATTTTCATCCATAACTTATCCTCTATCTAAGTAACCTTGTAAAATAGCAACTGCCGCCATTTTATCAATTACCTGTTTTCTTTTCTTTCTTGATACATCCGCAAAAAGAAGTTGATTTTCAGCAACTACCGTTGTTAATCTCTCGTCAACTAAGATCACATTGATTCCTTCAATCATTTCTTCTAATTGTTTTTTAAATTCAATTGAAATTTGTCCTCTTTCACCAATATCACCATTCATATGTTTTGGTAAACCTAAAACAATCGTTTCAATATCATTTTCTTCAACAATTTCTTTAACATGTTTTGCACATGTCAAATAATCATCAGGTTTAAAACGAAACGTTTCAACACCATGAGCAATCATTCCTAGAATGTCTGACATGGCAATACCACAAGTTCTAGACCCTAAATCAAGACCTAATACTTTTTTCATTATTCTTTCTCCAAATAAGATTTTACTAATTCTTCAATAATTTCATCTCTTTCAACTTGTTGAATAATATTTCTTGCATTTTTATGAGAAGAGATGTATGCAGGATCATTAGATATGAGATAACCCGCGATTTGATGTACAGCATTGTATCCTCTTTCATTTAAAGCATTGATAACTGTTTTAAGATTACTGCGTATCATTTCTCTACGCATATCTTCTGAACTAAATACTCTTGTTTTTGTTAAATCTTCCATCTAACTCACCCTCTTTTCTATAATATATATTATACCTTATACTGTATTAAATTACAAAATATTTTTTAAAGCACCTTTGATTTTAGAAATATTATCATTGATAGCACATCCACCTTGAGCAAAGTCAGGTTTTCCACCACCACGACCGTCAACAACTTCATTGATTGCTTTAATGATATTTCCTGCTTTATATTGACCAACTAAATCTTTTGACACAGAAACAAAGTACGAACATTTTTCTTCATATTTTGAAACTAAAACAACGATTCCACTTTCTAATTGATCTCTAAAATCAAATGTTAATTGTTTTGCTTTGGCATTTTCTAATTGTTCTTCAACATAAAGAACTTTAACTCCATTGATTTCTTCAATATCATTTGCTTTTGAAGCGGCTTGAATTGCATTTAATTTAGCTGATAATTGTTCAACTTCTACTTTAGCTTCTTTTAATTCCTCTTTTAATGCTTCTACTTTGTTTACAACATCTTTTCTATTTTTAAGATTTAATGTTGAAGCAATTGTATCTACTGTTTCTTTTTCATGAACCATTGCATTATAAGCAGCTAAACCGCTTTGTGCCACAATACGTCTAATTCCACTACCTACAGATTCTTCACTAACGATTTTAAATAAACCAATTTCAGAACTGTTTAAAACATGGCAACCACCACATAATTCAATAGAGTAATCTCCAATGTTGACAACACGAACAACATCTCCGTATTTTTCATCAAATAAAGCCATTGCCCCTGATGCTAAAGCTTCTTCTTTTGTCATATTTTTAATAACAACAGGACGTCCTTCAAAAACAATTTGATTAACTTTTTCTTCAATTTCTTTTAATAATTCAGCAGAAATTTTTTCAAAATGAGTAAAGTCAAATCTTAAAACTTTATCATCAACATAAGAACCTGCTTGGCTGATATGATCACCTAAAGTTTCTTGTAAAGCTTTTTGTAAAATATGTGTTGCACTATGGTTTGCTGTAATTTGACGACGTTTTTGTTGATCAATTGATAATGTAAAAGTATCACCTAAATGAATAGCTCCTTCTTTTACTTCAACAAAATGCATATGTTGTTTATTTGGTGCATTTAAAGTATTAACAACATTTGCATGTGTTGTCTCATTATCTAATGATCCAGTATCACCACATTGTCCACCCATTTCTGCGTAGAATGGAGTTGTATCAAAGATAACTTCTCCTTTATCAGTGATTTCATCTGTTTTAACACCATCTTTGAATAATCCAATAACTTTTCCTTGGATTGGTGTAGGATCATAAACAAATGTAGAAGGTTCAACAAAAGCCATTAAATCAGGTTTTTGACTTGCCATTGATTCATTGTTATCACGTGATGCACGAGATCTTTCTTGTTGAATTTTTAATTCTTCTTTAAATTCTTCTTCATTAACTGTTAAATTTGATTCTTCAGCGATTTCTAATGTTAATTCAAATGGGAAACCATATGTATCATAAAGTTTGAAAGCATCTTTTCCACTGATTTCTCCATTTTCATTTTTATCAATTAATGATTTTAATAATTTTTCACCATTTAATAATGTTTTATGGAAAGCTTCTTCTTCTTTTTTTACCATTGTTGAAATAAAATCTTGTTTTTCTGGTAAATAATCATAGAAATCTTTCATCATATCACAAACTAATGGTACTAGATCATACATAAATGCTTTTTCAATACCAATTTGTTTACCATAACGAACAGCACGTCTTAAAATACGTCTTAAAACATACCCTCTACCAGCGTTATCAAACATTGCTCCATCAGCTAAAGCAAAAGTTACAGTACGAATATGGTCAGCAATAACACGGTAAGCCATTTTATTTTCTTCATAAGAAACATTGGCTAATTTTTCAGTAGCATGAATGATTGGTAAGAATAAATCAGTATCAAAGTTTGTTTCTCCACCTTGAATAATACTTACTAATCTTTCAAGTCCCATACCAGTATCAATATTTTTTTGTGGAAGTTCTTTATATTCTTTACGATCAATCGCTGGATTACAATCATATTGAGAGAAAACAACGTTCCATACTTCAATATAACGATCATTTTCCATTTCTTCGAAGAATAATTTTTCTCCTAAACCTTCAGGATCATATTTTTCTCCACGGTCATAGAAAATTTCTGAGTCAGGACCACCTGGACCTTCTCCAATTTCCCAGAAGTTTTCATATGTTTTTAAAATATGACTTGGATCTACATGACATACTTCTGTCCAAATACGATAAGCATCTTCATCATCTGTATAAACAGTAACATATAATTTTTCTTTATCAAAACCAATCCATTCTGGACTTGTTAAAAATTCCCAAGCAAATGGAATCGCTTCTTCTTTGAAATAATCTCCAATTGAGAAGTTTCCTAACATTTCAAAGAAAGTATGATGTCTTGCTGTTTTACCAACATTTTCAATATCGTTTGTACGAATTGATTTTTGTGCATTCGCAATACGATTACATGCTGGTTTTTCACTACCATCAAAATATTTTTTTAGTGCAGCAACCCCTGCATTGATCCATAATAAAGTTGGATCGTTATGAGGAATAAGTGATGCACCTGGTTCGATCATATGTCCTTTAGATTTGAAATAATCCAAGAACATTTGTCTAACTTGATTTCCTGTTAATTGTTTCATTTCTTTTCTCCTTTTTTGACAATATAAAAAGCCGTCCTTATCTAGGAACGACTTTATCGCGGTACCATCCTAGTTCATGTAAAAATACATGCCCTTAATTAAACTTTAACGCAGTTCTACGGTAATCATTAATTACTCTCCAAAGTAGCTTTCCTATATATCCTATAAACATTTTCACCCACCATGTTCTCTCTAAAATATTCTATATAGTACTGATCTTTTTCAACGATTTATTTGCATTATACACGAAATACAAAAGTATTTCAATATCTTACATTTTTTCTTTAATTGTTTCCATAACATGGCAACCACATTCAGTTTCACTAAATAGAAGTGCTAATGATGTAAGAGTTAATGCCATAATAATATTATTGCGTTTCATTTTATCACCTCTATTTGAGTATGTCTTTATTTTATAAAATTATACAGTTTCATCATCATTTAAAAAATCTGTAATATTTTGTTTAAGTTCTTGATTATATGAAGATTCTTCATATGTTTCAACATTTTTATTTTGATTGATTTTACTTACTAATGTTGTTTTTCTTTTACTATCAGAAATATTTTTTATACCATAAAGAAAAGCTTGTGGATTACCTAAAATAAATAAAGCTTGTTTAGCTCTTGTTAGACCTGTATAAATCAAATTTCTTTTAAGCATAATATAATAATCATTTAAAACAGGCATAATAACAATTTTAAACTCATTTCCTTGAGCTTTATGAATTGACATACAATAAGCCAATGTAAAAGTCATAAAATCTTTTGATGTATATTCGACTAAATTACCATCATAATCAACAATAAGCGTATCTTCTAAATATTCAAAACCATCTTTACGGTTAATTTCAACTAAAACACCTATATCACCATTATAAATATCATCATCTGGTCTATTCTTTAACTGTAAGATCTTATCTCCTTCTCGATAAACTTTCTGTCCAATACGATATTCTTCTTGATGATTCTTAGGATTAAAAATTTCCTGTAAAGCCAAATTTAAAGCATTGATTCCTGCGACACCTTGATAAATTGGTGCTAAAACTTGTATATCATTTTGATCATAGCCATTTTCTATTGCTTTTTTTACAATTGTTGTCACATTTTTAATAATTTCAAAATTGGTACTATTATAAAAATGAATATCTTTATATTGTTCAAACAATGATAAATCATTCACTTCTTGATGAATTAATTGATGTGCCAATTGCACAATTCCTGAATCTTTTGATTGACGATAAATCTCATCCAATTCAATAACTTTTAATTGACTTTCAATAAAATCTTTTAAAACATTTCCTGGTGCTACTGAAGGAAGTTGATGATAATCACCAATAAACAACACTTTATGAACACGTCTGCTTGCATCAAACAATTTAGATAAAAGTAAGCTATCAACCATCGAAAATTCATCAATAATTAAAACTTGACTACTTAAAGGATTATTTCGATTCATCGCAAATGAATTTTTATGTAAATCCCATTTAAGTTCTCGATGAATCGTACAAGCATCCAAACCTGTTAATTCACTTAATCTTTTCGCTGCTCTTCCTGTAGGTGCTACCAGAGAAATTGCATCTTCTGGATAAAGTGTTCGATAGATTTGAATCAGCGCTTTAACAACCGTTGTTTTCCCCGTTCCTGGTCCTCCGGTTAAAATCATCATTGGATATTTTAAAAAGTATTCGATTGCTTCTTTTTGTTTTGTTGAATAGACAATACCAAATTTATCCTGATAGTTATCAAGCAGTCTTTCTAATTCATTTTCATCATAAAATTCTTCTGGATAATCATTTATTTTGTGTAAAAAATTTGCAATGATTTCTTCACTTTCATAAAGCTCTTCATCATAATAATATTCTCCTTCTTTGATAACTCTTCCTTCTTCTACTAAAGTATTGAGATATTCATCAAAAACCTCATCATCAATATGATAAATAATTTTATGAAAAGCTTTTTTTATTTCCTCATAAAATACATACATACTTCCTGATGAAAAACAACTTTGTTTAATACTATAAATAACCCCTGCTTTTAAACGATCTGGGTTATCTAAAGTTCCTCCTGTTTTTAAAGCAAGTTCATCTGCTGTTTTAAAACCAATACCATCAATGTCTTCTACTAATTGATATGGATGATTTTGTAAAATTTCTAATGTTTTTTCTTTATAAGTTTCTTGAATAATACCAATATGTCTTAAAGAAATACCATGGCCCATAAAGAATTGTGTGACTTCTTGATCATAATCATTAGAAGTCAATACTTCATAAATAAGTTCTCTTTTAGCCACTGTCATTCCTTTAACTAAATCTAAATGATGTTTATCTTCTTTGATTAAAGAAAGTGCATTTTCTCCTAATGCATCAACAATGTATTTTGCTTGTGTAGGACCAATTCCTTTAAATAATGGACTTGATAAATATTTAATGATTTCTTCTTCATCTGTACTCAATACAATTTCATAATGATCTAATTTAAATTGTTGACCATATTTAGGATGAATTTCAAAATCACCATAAAAAGCATATTTATCATAATCATTAAAATTTGACATATAGCCATTCATTGTTAAAAGTTCCTGATCTTCCTCTACTTCTAATAATGCAACTATATAATGAGAAGATTCGCTATAATAGCGAATCTTTCTAATATATCCTGTATATTTTAACATTATAGATATTCAATCTCTTTTCCGTCTTTATAGACTTTTTCAATCGTTCCTCCACCTAAACAAACATCTCCATCGTAGAAAACAGCTGCTTGTCCTGGAGTTACAGATTTAACAGGTTGATCAAATTCTAATTTTACAGTATTTTCATCAATAAAAGTGAGAGTTACTGGATTATCTTTTTGACGATATCTAAACTTTGTATTACATTTAATAGCTTCTTGAGGTTTAATACTTGGTATCCAGTTAACATCTGTAATTAAAGCACCTGTAGACATTAACCAATCATTTTGGTCACCTTGACAAATATATAAAATATTTTGATCATAGTTTTTCCCAACAACAAACCAAGCGTCACCTGAACCACCAATACCTAAACCTTTTCTTTGACCAATCGTATAGTACATAATTCCAATATGATCACCAATCACTTTACCAGTTTGAATATCAACCATCTTTCCAGGTTTTGCTGGAATATAATTTTGTAAGAATTGTTTAAAGTCTCTTTCTCCAATAAAACAAATTCCTGTACTATCTTTTTTATGAGCTACCGGTAAATCTAATTCTTCAGCAATTTTTCTAACTTTTTGTTTTGTAATATTTCCTAAAGGAAATAAAGAAGCTTGTAATTGTTTTTGATTAAGTTGACATAAAAAGTATGTTTGATCTTTATTTTGATCAATTCCTTTTAACATCACTGAATCTTTACCTTCATGATGTTCAACACGCGCATAATGTCCTGTTGCGATAAAATCTGCATTAAGTTCTTCAGCGTATTCTAAAAACGCTTTGAATTTAATATGTTTGTTACATAAAATATCAGGATTTGGTGTTCTTCCTTTAGCATATTCATCAATAAAATACGTAAAAACTTTATCCCAATATTCTTTAATAAAATCGACTCTTCTAATTTCTATTCCAAGATGTTTAGCTACTGCTTTAGCATCATTATAATCTTGTTCTTGAGGACAAATATCGTTATCATTTGTGGGATTACCTAAAATATCATTATTTAATTGGCTATCCCAGTTTCGCATAAATACGCCAATAACTTCATATCCTTGTTGTTTAAGTAAATAAGCTGCTACAGCAGAGTCAACACCTCCACTTAATCCTAAAACGACTCTTTTTTTCATAATCGTCCTCCTTCTCGTGTATTATATCAAAAACAAAATTAAAGTAAAACAATAAGACACAATAATAGCCCCTTAAAGGGGCTATTTCTTATTAATCTAATTGAGACATTGGTAACATGGCAGCACCGATTGCACCACAATCATCAATTTCTTTAAATAATAGAGGAATATGATTTCTCATACCTACATGAATTTTACTATTAAATCTTTTTTCAAGTTCATCCCAGAAATAAGCTTTAGATTTGAAAACTCCTCCACCTAATACAAAACAATGTGGATCTACAGTATGAGCAACATTAGCAAGTAATGTAGAGAAACCATCAATAAATTCTTCAGCAATTTTTTGACAAGCTTCATCTCCTTCAGCAGCTAATTTGAAAACATCACCTGCATGTTTTACTAAATCGCCTTTAGCTTCTTTTCCTTTTCTTGTAAGAGCAGTACCAGAAATTTCTCCTTCAACAGCTCCTGGATTTAAAGCACCTTGTTTATAACCACCTGGTACAAGAATCATGTTTCCAATTTCACCAGCGTGACCTCTACCACCAGATACTAATTTTTTATCAACAACAAATGCTCCACCAACACCAGTTGAACAAGTAATAAAATAATTTGTTTTATAATCTTTTCCTGCACCTAATATAGCTTCCGCTAAACCTGCAACATTGGCATCATTATCAATAAAAGTTGGTAATCCAAATTTTGCTTTTAATTTATGACAAATTGGATAGTTTTCAAATCCTGGTAAGTTACTTGCCATAATCATGATACCAAGTTCTGTATCTACTGGCCCTGGAGCACCAATTCCAATACCTTCAACACCTTGCAAACCACCACATACAGATGTATCTAATGATTCGATTTGTTTTATTATCTTATCACATACATAATCCGGACCATTTTCACATTCAGTAGGTCCTTTAACTTCACTATAAGATTCACCATTTTCATCTACTAATAGTGTTCTTACATTTGTTCCACCTAAATCGATACCGATATAATATTTCATTCTATTTCCTCCTAAAACTATAGCTAAATTATACAATAAAATATGTATTTAGAGAACGCTTTCAAATAAACTTTTTTCAATTTTTTTAAATTGTGTTGGCTTAGGACAAATAATTTTTTTTCCTTTTAGATAACTAAGTGAACCAAACGGATCAACAAAATTAATTTTATAGGCATGTAAAAGTTGATTATTTAATCCAAATTGTTGTTTCATTTGTTTATTTAAAACAAAATCACCATATTTACGATCACCTATAACCGGATGATCAATACTTGATAAATGTATTCTTATTTGATGCATTCTTCCTGTAATAATTTTAACTTCAACTAAAGAAAAATCATTTGTAGTTCTTATTGGCTTTACAATTGTTTTCATCATTAGAGCATCTTTATCATCTTTTTTAACAAAACGTACACGATCTTCATCATCTATCTTTTTAACATATCCTACGAGTTCTTGTTGTTTAGTAAGCTTTCCTTTACAAATCGTCATATATGATTTTTCAATATGATGTCGTTTTTTCATCATTTCATTTAAATCCTGCAAAGCAGCTAAAGTCTTTCCAAAAATAACGATCCCACTTGTATTACGATCTAAACGATGGACTGGTCCTGGAGTAAACGTACTCTCTCTGCCTACATCCAATTCACCTTTTTCTTTTAAATAACTTAAAACTTGATGAGAAAGCGTATTTACATTTTCTTTAGCATCCCCATGAACTAATAAACCTACTGGTTTATCAACAATTAAAATATTTTGATCTTCATATAATACTTTAAATTCTCTTTTTAAATCATAAATATCTTTTTCTTTTGTAAATTCATTAAATTTATCATCATAAAGGAACATTTCTAAAATATCATCTTTTTGTAGAATATATTTTTCATTTACTTTTTTACCATTAATTTTAATATCTTTTTTTCTAAACATCTTATATATAAAATTACTAGGTGCATTACATAATAATTTTTTTAAATATTTATCGATTCTTTGATTTGCATCATTTTCTTTAATTACTATTTTTTTCATTTCTATCACCAACGTCATTATAACATAGACTAAGCTAAAGTTATCTTTTATTTTTATGAAACCCTTTACATTAAAAATAAACGTGTTATAATATATTTGTTAAGTGAAACGCATTCACTCTAACATCCCCCTATTATCATCCTTACGTAAATAATAGATGAAAAAAAAGTATGCACCCCCGCATACTTTTTTTATTTTATTCATTTCAAAATAACGTATAATAGAATTATAAAATATAAACGAGGTAAAAAAGATGGAAAAAAAAGTTAAAAGTGAAATAATCTACGATGGAAAAATCATCAAAGTCTATAAAGATCAGGTAGAATGTCCTAACAAAAGGCTCGCAACAAGAGAAATCGTAAGACATCATGGCGGTGTAGGTATTTTAGCAGTCGTCGATGATTGTATCTTGCTCGTCAAACAATTTAGATATGCCTACAATAAAGATACTTTAGAAATTCCTGCTGGTAAATTAGAATTAGGTGAAGAAGCAGGGCCTGCCGGTAAAAGAGAATTGGAAGAAGAAACTGGTTATAGTTGTAAATCCATGGAACTTATTAATGAAATATATCCAACAACAGGATATTGTGATGAAGTTATTCATTTATATGAAGCAAAAGGTCTATTTAAAGTTGAAAATCCCCTTGAAGGAGATGAAGATGAATTTATAGACGTTATCTCTATGCCAATAGATGAAGCCTATAAAAAAATCATGAATAATGAAATCCATGATTCTAAAACAATCATCGCTATTATGAAAGCATACAATGATAAATATATAAAATAAAAACTGCTGTATAAGCAGTTTATTTTTTATTTGGCGGTCTGGACGGGACTCGAACCCGCGACCTCCGCCGTGACAGGGCGGCATTCTAACCAACTGAACTACCAGACCAAATAAAATGGCGGAGACAGAGGGATTTGAACCCTCGCGCCAGTTTCCCGACCTACACCCTTAGCAGGGGCGCCTCTTCAGCCTCTTGAGTATGTCTCCATCACATCAGTGCCCATTCATAATATCATCTAATTTTACATTTGTAAATAGTTTTTTAAAAAAAAGACTAATTTTTAGTCTTTTTTCAACATTTGAACAATTTTCTTAATTAAAGTTATTAAAATAAAATTTGAAATAATAGCCAATAACGCAATTACTGCCATTGATGATAGCGATGAATTATGATAAACAAACATTTTATATGATGGTATTACACTTATAAAACTATGTAAAATATCAAACAACACACCAAAAATAAAATTTATAATTCCTACATAACCATCGATTATCATATTGATAATTTGTGAAAGTTTAGAAGAATTTCCTTGAAATAAAATTTGTACAATTAAAGCAAAAAATACAATAATAACCGAAATCAATAAATTATAAACAACATCAATTACTTTATTTAACCAATGTTCTTGTTCTATCGTATTATTTTTATTTTCTTCATTTGTTTTATTCTCTTCATGACTTTTTTCATCTACGGCATCTCCATTTATAATATCCATTAATTCACTCATTCTTTGGGGATCCAAAGAAGAGGCCTTAGAAAATAGAAACGTATCATCCTGTTCATCAGGTAAAATTTCATCTTCTTGCTCTTGTTCTAAAACAACATCATTAAATTTATCATGAACCTCTTGAACATTATCATTTTGTTCATCATCAAATGAAAATCTCTTTGTTTCTTGTTTTTCTAACTCATTAATTAAAAATTGTTTTGATAAGATTTCATTAAAATAATCATATGTTCTATTAACCAATGCAATTAATTGCTCATCATCTTTATATTTATCCAATAATTGATTTCGAGTATGTGTCAAAGTTTCTAAATCCATTTGTGCATTCATTCCAAGAAGCGGTGAAAACAATTCCACAGAATCATACTTAGAAAATAAAAACATATTCATAATTTCTAAATGATTTTTAGTCGTTTTATAAACACTGGCCTTGATCTTATCACTGGCTGGCACTAAATCTGGCATGTAAATAACATTTGCAAGTAAATGATTAGCCGCTTCAACCATTGATTCAAAATTAGCAACCACCATTGTATGAGAAGGATCAATGTTCATTTGTTGGCATGTCACCTCTAAAACATCCACTTCAGGTAAAGGTTTAAGTCGTGAATCTCCACCAATTAAAAAATCAATTTTTTCATAGATCTTTGCAAGTTGTAAATATTGAATAGCTCTTTTTGTTTTATGAGTCGTATATACTGCAATCTTGATATCTTTTTGTTTACAATATTGAATCAACTCATCAACGCCTTCTCTTTTAATATTAGGTTTTAATTTAATATATTCAAATAAATCCTTTTCAACCATTCTATTAAAATCTTTAGCAGAAATATAATCAGACAGTAAAGAATGATCATACATCGTATTCATATTTCCAAGCATTTTAGAAAAATCTTCACGAGTAGCAACTTTATGATAGGTTTCACATGTACTTCGATAATAATTATATCTTAGTCTATTGAGATCTAATAAGCCACCATCTAACGTAAAAATAATCAATTTTATATTTTCACATGTTTGACTATAAAACATAAAATCACCCTCCCTTTTGTAATTATAGCATACATTTTATTAAATATATGATAAAAAAATGTAGAACTTTCACTTAGAATTACATTTTTTTCATTAAATATTTTGTTATAAGATTATATTTCATTTTTTTGCACACTTTTAGTTCAACCTAATATGCTTAACCAAGCAAAGTATCTAAAACAAGATATAAAAAAAGCTCAAACCTCTAGTAAAACCTAGTGTTTAAGCCATTTTATCAATTGGTCTCCCCGCACGGTCTCGAACCGTGGACCCTCTGATTAAGAGTCAGATGCTCTACCAACTGAGCTACGGAGAGATAACAATGATATTCTAATACAATCTATTTTTAAAATCAAGGAAAATCATTAAATTTCTTAAAAATCTATTGAAATATAAAAATTATTTTCTTTTTTATATACTGTAATAACTTCTTGATTATAAAACTTCTTTAAACTAATTAGATTATGAAACCAATCATCATTTGAATTATATTGAAAAAGAATATTTTGTTTTGTATCTACAATAATAAAATCATAAAAACTAAAATGTTGTAATAGATTTCTTAAAGTAATTTTTTCATCAAAAGCATCTGTTGATATTTCACCAATCCCTTTTAAAGTATACATTGCCATTTTTGATCACCTAAATCATATTATACGTTATTGTGTATATGTTCACAATATTTTTGCAAGAATAATTCTATATAATTATACATATAAGGAGGACATAACAATGATTGATTATTCACCGTTATGGCATACAATGGAAGAAAAGCAGATTTCTCAATATGTTCTTCTAAAAAGTGGTATTGATCATAAAACTTTAGACAGATTAAAAAAGAATAGTAATATTACAGCTCTCACTCTTGAAAAATTATGTTTGATTCTTGATTGTCAACCTAATGATGTAATTACCTTTGTACAAAAATAGTTTTAATAAACTATTTTTTATTTTACCTATATCATCTTATATCTTAAGCATATAAGTACTATAGGGAGGTGAACTATGCAAATCATTCGTAAAAAATACAACTGGGCTTCTCCATTGTTCAAAAGAAATAAAACAAATAAAATTATTTTGCATCATGCACAAGCAAAAACATGTAGTGTAGAAGATATCCATCAGTGGCATTTAAAAAAAGGTTGGAGTGGAATTGGATATCATTTCTTAGTAAGAAATGATGGTACGATTTATCAAGGTAGACCTGAAGATACAATCGGAGCGCATGCTAAAGGTGCAAATCATGATTCAATCGGTATTTGTGCTGAAGGAGATTTCATGAAAGAAGAAATGAATCCTTTACAACTCAATGCCTTAATTGATTTAGTTTCTTATATAAAAAATAAATATCACATTTCTAGCATTAAAAGACATAAAGATGTTGCTTCTACAGATTGCCCAGGAACCCATTTTCCATTTTCTACAATTATTTCTTCAAATCATATTGTTTTAGAAGATACTTGGTTGCAACGTTTAAATCAAGAAATTAAAAAACAAGGTTTTCGCATGTATCCTACTGTTAAAAGAGATGCCCAAGGAAAAATTACAAGACTCATTCAAGAACGCCTTAACTTTTTAGGATTCAACTTAAAAATTGATGGTATCTTTGGTATCAATACCGAAAAAGCTGTTAAGAAATTTCAAAATAATAGAAATTTAAAAGTAGATGGCATCGTTGGTAAAAAAACATGGTCTTATCTAATAAAAGGTATAAAAGTATAAAAAACTCCTATACGGAGTTTTACATAAAAACTAATAATACAATGGCAACCAAATTATTGATCATATGCATTAAAATAGGTACACAAATTGTTTTTCTTTTTTCATAAGCATAGGAAAAAGCAAACCCCATTCCACCATAGGAAAGCAAATAAATTAGTTGCGATAGATCACCAGCAAATAAAGCAGAATAAATGTGTAAAAAGCCAAATAAGAATGAACTTGCAAAAATAGCTAACCATTTACTTTTATCTCTAAGACTTCTAAAAACAAGTCCTCTAAATAAAAGTTCTTCTAATATAGGTGCTAAAACAACCGATTGAAAAGCCATCAATAAGGCACCATTATTTAGATAATCTTCAAATAATAATTGATTGGCAGAATCATTTGATCCTCCACCCAATACAAAATTAATAATCATATTAGCAACAATTGAAATTCCATAAATCATTACAATACCAATTGTAATAGAATAAACAAAATTATCTGTAAAATGTTCCTTAAATCTTTTTATATTATCTATCAAAAAATCTTTTAAAAGCCATACAACCAAAACAAAACTCAATAATGAACAAATCAAATTTAAGTAGATTCCTAAAATTGTCGTATCTCTTGTAATATTTGTATACTTTAATAAAAGATAAATACCAAAATTAGCAAACCTTGGTATGACATATAAATATAACGGAAATAAAAGAATAAATCCAATTGCTTTTTGTTTTCCATTAATCTTTCCTGCAAAGCTTTCAGTCATCATAAACATCCCTTCAACTATAGCTCAACACTATTTTTATCTGCATAATCTAATTCTTCATAGAAAACAGCAAAACATGTATTAAGCTTTACATCATAAAAATAAGCACTAAAGAAAGTAGAAACAACCCCTGTTATAAATGTTGCTAAAAAAGGAATAGGCATAATCGTTTCTACAAACATTGCCACAACGCCTGAAACCAAACCAGCTAAAATCATCCATCCAAAGAAAGAAAATTCTAATTTAAACAAAGTCCATTTATTTCCTTTCATTAAGCGACTGGATTCTTTTAAGGCTGTTAATCCAGTATAATTATATTTTTGTAAAATGTAGTTAAATAATCCAAATTTTAATGATAAATAAACAGATAAAATCGAAATAATAATTACGAGTATAAAAACAAATGAAAACACATTTGATAATGAAGCAACAATATTAACAATTTCATCTTGAGAAATCGTTGATTTATTAGCATACATTAAAACAAGTTGAGATAAATTTGAAAATTGTGCATCTGTAATCATTGTATACATCAAAAGCATTCCAATAACCCCTACAACAATACCCGCTAAGGCAACAACAACTCTATACAAAAAATATGTTGGAAAAAGTTGACCAAATCGTTTAATTCCTACAAGTGAATCTTCTTTTTCATCAACTAAATTTCCATTATTATTAACAACCTTTAAAGACGCTACAATAATTCCATGTCCCAAAGTAACTGTTAAAATACTTAAAATTAAACTTATAATACTTCCTAAAATGCCATCAAATAATCCTGATAAAGCCGAAAATAAAGCTTGAATAATACCAACATATAAAATAACCTTAAATAACTGATTAGGTTGTCTTAATACTTCATTTGCTTTATTTTTGATATCATATATATTCATTTCTTTCACCATCCTATAAAGGCATTATAACAAATATTATATTTGATGAAAACTATTTTAAATCCAAACTTGTTTTAATAGCCTCATTTACTTTCTTCATAAAATAATCATCTAAAGTACCTAATTTTTCTTGAAATCGAACTTTGTCAATCGTCCTTATTTGTTCAAGTAAAATAACAGATTTCTTTTCTAAAGAATCACAACGAATAATGACATGCGTGGGAATAGGATTTTTGGTGAGTTTTGACGAAATTGGGGCAACAATAACAGTTGTTGAAAATTTATTTCCTTTATTATTTTGTAATACTAAAACAGGTCTTATTCCACCCTGTTCACTTCCTATAACCGGTGAAAGATCAGCATAATAAATATCTCCCCTACTAATCATAAAATAACCTCCTATTGAATTTTATGAGTCGTTTTTCAAATTATGATAATTGCTTCTTTAACACCTTGATTTATGCTATGATATATCACGAATAATAAAAAAAGGAGATACTAAAATGATTAAAGCAATAATATTTGATATGGATGGTTTAATGATTGATAGCGAAAGAGTGACTTTTGAATGTTATCAAGAAAGATTAAAAGATATGAATTTAACAATGGATGAAGAATTTTATAAAACATTATTAGGGAAACCTATTAAAGGAATCTATCAAAGATTTTATGATGTTTATGGAAATGATTTTCCTATTGAAAACGTGATTCAAGATGTACATCAATTAATGGCTGAACGTTTTGAAACAGAAGGAGTTCCTGTAAAAAAAGGACTTGTTGAATTATTACATTATTTAAAAGATAATAATTATAAAACAATCGTTGCTACTTCAAGTAATCGTGATCGTGTAGATAAAATTTTAGCACAAGCTAAAATCACAGAATTCTTCGATGATTCTATTTGTGGTGACGAAGTTACTAAAGGAAAACCAAATCCTGAAGTTTTCTTAAAATCTTGTCAAAAACTTGGCGTTAATGTTGATGAAGCTATTGTTTTAGAAGATAGTGAAGCAGGAATTCAAGCAAGCTATGATGCAAACATCAAAGTAATTTGCATTCCTGATATGAAATATCCAGAAAAACAATATGAAGAAAAAACATTTAAAATTTTAAAAGATTTAACTGAAGTTACAGCGTATTTAAAAAGTCTCTAATTAAAGAGACTTTTTTAATATATCATAAATCAATTCAACAACACGTTTTGTATTTTTACCATCTTGATATTCAAAAAATATATTTTTAAAAGCTTCTAAATTTCCCACTTCATTCTTTTGTATTCCTTGAATCAACTCATCAATATTTTTACAAATCTTTCCTGGAAATAAATCTATATTTACATAACATCCAACATCTTTTAAATAATCATTTAAATCTGGAACATAAAAATACATTGTTTTATTTAAAATAGAATAATCAAAAACAATCGATGAAAAATCTGAAATCAAGAGATCACTTAAAGCAAACAATTCATGTGTATCTTCATTAAACATATCAATAATACGAGGGTGTTGCGGAAGACAAACATTTTTTAACAATGGATGTAATTTATAAATGAGATACGTATTTTCATCAAAAGAATTTATTAACTTTTCACCATCAAATGGAAGCATTGAAAAACCTTGGTAAATATTCCCCCTAAAAGTAGGAGCATATAAAATAATTTTTTTATCCTTCAAAATTGGATACTTAGCTAACAATTTATTTTTAGATGCTTTTAAATAATTATCATCAAATAAACAATCTACCCTTGGCATACCAGTAACAACCACATTTTCTTCTTTAACAGAAAAAGCTTCACTATACGGTTTTTTCCAATAAGAGCTATTTGCTATCACATAATCATAATTTTTAATTGGATATTTTCTAGCAAGTGCATTCCCAAATTTTTTTATCGCACCACAAGCATGCCATACTTGTATCACATTAACTCCTTCTCTTTTAAACGTCGAAACAACATAATTATTATCTCTTATAATAACCACTTTTGATGTATTAATTACAAAAAGCTGTTGAATACAATTAAGCATATATAAAAAGTTTTGTTTTATTCCTTGTTGATCATACTCAATAACAACTTTTTTGAGATTTAATTGTTTATCTTGTTTTAAAACATCATAAATCAATTTCATATCAGAATCTAAATATTTAGATTCCAAAGAAACAAAGGCAACTTGATTTTCTTTTATTTTAAATCTCTTAACAAAAATATTTAAAAATCCCAAAATAATATTTAATATTAATTTTTGTAATCCCATCTTAGCACCTACTTAAAAACAATATCAACTACTCGTTTAGAAGCTTTACCATCTTCATGATTATTAAAACGTTGATTAAACTTATCTAAACGTTGATAATCGTAACCTTTTTTAATTTCTTCTAATAGTTGATTTTCATCTTCAATAATATCTCCAGGTAAATCATGATAAACATCTAAATAAAAACCTCTTAATTCATCTCGATAATGAATCAAATCATACATATAAAAATAAATAGGTCTTTTTAAAATAGCATAATCAAAGAAAACACTTGAATAATCAGTAACTAAAGCATCTGCAATAATATATAAATTAGAAATATCTTCATTAGCTTCTACAAAATAAACAAATCCTTGATATTGATCAATATCAAAATCATTAACGATTAAATAATGAGGTTTAAATACAATAACATATTCATCCCCTAATATTTTTTGCCATTTATCAAAGTGAACTTCTAATTTAAAAGTATACCCTTTGGTTATATAAGAATTATCTCTCCACGTTGGTGCATAAAGAAGTACCTTTTTATCAAGAGGAATTCCTAATTTTTTCTTAATATTTAAAACATCTTCTTCTGTATAGTTTGTTAAAAAATCATTTCGTGGATAGCCAGTTTCAATTAATCTTTCTCTATTAATTCTAAAAGCACTTTGGAAAATCTCAGTTGTAAAAGCACTTGGAGAAATCATATAGTTATACTTTTTAACATCTTGTGCGTATGTTTCATGCATCATTTCTTCATTCATGCCACTTCGATAAAAAGTAGTTCCTTCAGGAACTTCTATATCAAAAGCCAATTTTTTAAGCGGTGTTCCATGCCATGTTTGTAAATATATTTGATTTTTCTTTTTTAAAACATACATTGGTAATTTACAATTAGCAATCCAATATTGACTTCTTGCAAGATAAAAGAAATAAGGAATTGAAAAATATTCAATCACTTTAGCATTTTCAATAGAAATGTTTTTCTTTTTATGGTGCTTAATAGCCCATATAAAACGATAATCTTTAAATTGATCTTGTTGTCTCATATATTCATAAATAGCTCTAGGATTATCACTATATCCCCTACCATGAAAAGCAATAAACAAGACTGTTTTTTTATGAGTTGGTATTAACTTATAAGTTATTCGATAAATAAACTTAATTGTTTTACCCAAGATATTTTTTATTAATCTAATCATTTTAAACCTCCTTATAAAAATAAGGGGTAACCCCCTTATTTAAAAACTGCTTCAACTGCTCTTTGTGAAGCATTTCCATCATCGATAGAACAGAATTTATCATAGAATACTTCATAACGTTGAGCATATTTTTGATTCATTTCATCAAGATGTTTAATTTGATCAATTACTTCTTTAGTCGAATAAACTAGTGGACCAGGAAGTTCTTTTTCCATATCAATATAGAAACCTCTTAAAACATCACGATATTTATCTATATCATAAGTATAGAATAACATTGGTCTTTTTAAGTTAGCATAATCAAAGAAAACACTTGAATAATCTGTAATACAAATATCAGAAATTAAATAAATTTCAGTAATATCATCATATTTAGATAAATTATAAGCAAAATCTTCAACTCCTGTAACATCTAACGCATCTGCAATATAATGATGTGTTCTAAGTAGGATGACATATTCATCTCCTAACTCTTCTTTCATCATTTCTAAATCTAATTTTAACTTAAATTTATATTGCCCTTTCCCATAGTATTCATCATCTCTCCATGTTGGTGCATATAAAATTGTTTTCTTATCTAATGGAATATGAAGTTTCTTTTTCAAATCTAATGCAATTTGATCTTTATTTGGTGCATACAATAAATCATTACGAGGATATCCAATTTCTAACATTGTTCCATTGGTATACATAAAACAACTTTTAAAAATATCACTTGAAAATTTATTTGCTGCAATTAAATAATCCCATTCTTGTTTTTGACGATAAAATTGAGATTTATAAGTTGGAGAAGCTGCAGTCACCTCTTCTTGATCAAAAGCTAAACGTTTAAGTGGTGTTCCATGCCATGTTTCTAAGAAAACTTGACCTTCTCTTTTTCTAAACCATAAAGGTTGTCTGATATTAAAAACAAAATATTTAGATTTAGCTAAATAATAAGCATATTTCTTCGTAAATCTTTTAACAATGATTCCTTCATAAGGCAGTTTTTCTTTAGGATCATTTAAAACCCAAATAAATTTATATTTTCCTGGATAATTTTTAGCTAAATATTCATAAATATACTTTGGTGAATCCGCATAACTTTTACCCATAAAAGTTTCAAACATGACCCAATTTTCTTCAATTGGTTCATTGATATATTTATGACGATATAAATACTTATTAATTTCATTTTTATTTTTTAATATCTTTTTCATCTTATTTTTAGCAAGATGTTTAGCAATCACTTTTTGTGTTTGTTGTAGATCATGATTTCTAGCAAGTTTCACCATCTTTCTTTGATAACGAGACATATTCTTCAATAAATCATCTCTTACATCCTGCATTAAAATAGACATTTGATCAAATCTTTCATCTCTCCAAAAATCATCTTTAGATCGTCTAATTTTCTTAGCAAAGAAATTACTATAATATTTAATCATTTTAGAATCTAAATAATAACGAATTCTACTTTCTTTATCTACTAAAGAAATAGCATACTTATAGACATTAATAAATTCATCAAATTTAGTTTCATCTTTAATTTGCGACAAAGCTGGTGTATTGATTGGATCATTATGTTTTCTTTTTGCATAGAGTGTTTTGTCATTGAAATCTATCTTATGCCCATACATAACAAGTCCTTCTACAAAAGGTAAATCACTATAATAAATGAAATCTTCATTAAAACGTAAATGATTTTCTTCAATTAAAGTACGCTTAATTAAAATATTTAAAACTGAAATATTTCGAATCCCTTTTTTCGCTCTAATTAATAAATCAATTCTTCTTTGTTCATCACTATCATCTATGTCAGAATAATCTTTTTCTAAGAATTTATGATTACGATCATCATCTTTATCTTTCAAATTTAATTCTTCATTTTTTTCATCACCCATGGTTTCAAAAACTTGTTTTTTAAACCATGTGATCCATCTTCTACCAACAACTAAATCTAAATCTTTTTGCATAGCATCTTGAAGCAAACAAGATAATGTTTGAGGCATAATATAATCATCACTATCAATGAAATAAATATAATCTCCTGTTGCATTTTTTAAACCAAGATTTCTTTTTTTAGCAACGCCTTCTTCTATTGAACAAGGAATAACATTCAAAGATATTTTATCTTTATATGTGTCTACTAATTGTTGAAATTTTTGGTCATCTTGACTTCCCACTAATAATGTTTCAATTTCAACATTTTCTTGTTCACTTAAACTTTCTAAACAATCTTTTAAATATTGATAATATCCTTCATAAGGGACAATCACACTAATTTTCATACAACTCTCCTTTATTATAATTTATCTTTTAAATCATCTTTGATTTTAGTTGTAGAAATACCTTCTGTACGAGGTAAATAAACTACTTCACAATAATCTTTTAAGAAGTCAAATTGGCCTTTCCAATCATCACCCATAACAAAAACATCAACATCATGTTCTTGAACATCTTTTATTTTTTGATCCCATGATTCTTCTAAAATAACTTCATCTACATATTTAATAGCTTTTAAAATAGCCATACGATCTTGATCACTATGATAAGCTTTCTTACCTTTTTGGGCATTAAAAGCATCACTACTTACCGCAACAATTAAATAATCACCTAAAGCTTTTGCTCTTTTTAAAATATTTAAATGACCTACATGAAACAAATCAAATGTTCCATATGTGATAACTTTCTTCATCCTATCTCTCCTATCTTTTCATTTTATCTAATAATTTTTCCCAAAAACCAATTTTAGGATTTTGAACAATTCGACTTGCAAATTTTTCATCATTTAATTTTTTCTTTTCTTTTTTCTTTAAACTATTATAAAAATCAACATATTCGGCATACTCATCACATACTTCTTCAACGTCACCATATTCTTTTAAACATCCACCTTCAATCCACATAGCCTTTTGACAGAATCCTCTTACTTGTGGCAAAGAGTGAGAAATAAAGACAATTGTTTTTCCTTGATCTTTAAGTTCATTCATTTTATCTAAGCACTTTTGAGCAAATCCTTTATCCCCAACCGATAAAGCTTCATCGACAATGATAATATCAGGATTTAAATAAAGTGAAATTGAAAAACCTAATCTTGATTTCATCCCACTTGAATATTTCTTAACGGGTTGATATAAGAAATCACCAATTTCAGCAAATTCAATAACACCTTCCGTAATTTCTTGAATTCTTTTTCTAGAAAGTCCAAGCAATGCTCCTTTAACATTAATATTTTCAAGCCCTGTAAGTTGCATATCCAATCCTGTATTGATTGCAATTAAAGCCTGTTCTCCATTGATATCCATTGTACCTTCATCAATTTGTGAAATACCTGCTAAAATCAATGATAATGTTGATTTACCCGAACCATTTGTTCCTAAAATTCCTACAACTTCTCCTTTAGGAATTGTAAAAGTAATATCATTTAAAGCATAGAATCTTTGTGTAACTGAGCTTTTTGATTTACCATCATTTTTCTTTTTTAATTTATATATTTTTGAAACATGTTCAAATTTAATTGCATAATCTTCCATTATTACCACCTAAATCATATCAATAAATTTATGTTTAAATTTATACATCATCATACTACCAATTGTAAAAATCACAATGACAAACACCCAAAAGAAAAGCATTTGTTTCCAATAAAATAAGATTCCATGATGATATAAGAAACAATCTCTATAACCACATACAATATAATAAATTGGATTAGCTTTCATAATATATCTTACTGTCATTTGCCACCCATATTTGTGTAAACGTGAAATTGGCCATAAAATTGGTGTTAAATAAAGTAATAAACGCATGCACGCTAAAATAAGCTTTCTTGTATCACGAGCTAACATATTTAAAACAGATGTAATCATCGCAAGTGAAATTGTCAAACAAATTGCTGCAAAAAGATAATAAATAAGTTCAAGCCAATAAAGTGAAGGCATGATCCCTTGTGTAAGCAAAAAGACAACTAAGATAGCCATCAAACAAAAATGATTAAACAATTCTTTTCCAACAACTGTAGCTGGTAAAACGGATACCGGAAATTTCATTTTTGTAATGACATTACGTTTAGCATAGATAGCATTGGCTCCATTAGTAATACATGGACTAATAAAAAACCATACCACCATCCCACATAACATCCATTGAATAAAAGGAATCTTTCCTACAGCCTTTCTATTCATAATTAAACCAAACACAAAATAATACGTTATAATTTGAATTGCTGGATTAGCAAAATTCCAAAAAACACCTAATCTTGAATCTCGCATATCAGAAAGCAATTCATATTTTGAAATACAATATATACGATACAAATTTGTAAAGTTTTCTTTTAATACATACCGAATACTTTTAAACATACTTACCTCCAAAAAGTAAACCTACTATTACTTTTACATCATACCACTATTTTTTGCAAATAAAAACAAAAAAAAGGAACAATGGCTTTAAATAACCATCATTCCCTAAAAATACTTATTTATTCATCCATGATTCATCACTTGGATCAACTTTCCAAGCTTTTAATTTTTCCATATCTTCATGTTTAATATAATCATGTTCTTTTGCTACTTCAATTAAAGTATCATAATTTGATAAAGTCACAAATGGACAATGTGCATTTTCAAAATTAACTGTTGCTTTATCTAAACCATAAGTAAAGATAGCAATTAATCCTAAAACTTCACATCCAGCCTCTCTTAAAGCTTCAACACATTCTAAAGAAGAACCACCAGTTGAAATTAAATCTTCAACAACAACAACTTTCATTCCTTCTTTAACAACACCTTCAATACGGTTATTACGTCCATGAGATTTAGCTCCTCCACGAACATACCCCATTGGTAAATCTAAAATATCAGCAGCTAAAGCAGCATGTGCAATCCCAGCAGTAGCTGTTCCCATTAAACATTCTGCATCTGGGAAATTATCTTTTACAAGTTGAGCAAGTCCTTGTTCAACATCTTTTCTTACTTTTGGATAAGATAAAGTTAAACGGTTATCACAATAAATTGGTGATTTAATACCACTTGCCCAAGTAAATGGTTCATTCGGTCTTAAAAAGACAGCTTTAATATCTAATAAATCTTTAGCAATAATTTTTTTCATTTCTATTCTCCTTGAAAATCTTGATAAACTTTTTTATATGTCGCCAAAGGATCTTGACTTCCTGTAATTGTTCTACCAACAACAATATAGCTTGAAGTAAGTTCTTTTGCCATAGCTGGTGTTGTTACACGTTTTTGATCATTGACATTATCACTTGCAAGACGAATTCCTGGTGTAACTGTCAAAAATTCTTTTCCTAAATGATCATGAATGATTTTTGATTCTAATGGTGAACATACAACCCCATCTAATCCTGCAGCTTTTGCATTTTCAGCCCATTTTAATACAACATTTTCTAATGGTTCATGAATAAGTAACTGATTATCTAAAACATCTTGATCTAAAGATGTTAAGCATGTTACAGCAATACATAATGGTCTTTTACCACTTGTTTTGCCTTCTTCTAATCCTTCAATAGCAGCTTTCATCATTTCAATACCACCTGAAGCATGAACATTGACCATATCAACATCTAACTTAGCAAGTTGTCTCATGGCACTTTTTACAGTATTTGGAATATCATGTAATTTTAAATCTAAAAAGATTTTATGTCCCATTTCTTTAATCATTTTAATGATTTCAATTCCTTCTCCATAAAACAATTCCATCCCTACTTTTACATAAAGACTTTCTCCCTCAAATTGTTTTAAGAAGTTTTCAACGTCACTTTTTGTCTTAAAATCAAGAGCAATACAAATTCTACTTTCGTTCATAAAAACCTCCTTATTATTCTTTTACCATTATACCAAAATTACTACCTCTATTCTACACGATTTATTTATTTTTTTGATATTCTTCTAGTAAATGTAAAACTAATTTTTCAAATGTCCAATTATAATTTGTTGCTGTCACAACAGCTTTTAAACAAAGTGTTGAATTATTTTTTAATTTTGATAATATTTGATCCATTTGTAAAGCTGCAATGTTTGAAAAAACAACAACTGCTGGTTCTAAATTATTCTTTTTTGTTTTTTTAATCTTTTTATTTAAAATATCTTTAACTTTATTTTGTGTCATCTGTTCATTCAATAAAATTATTTCAATGTTCATCAACAAACATAATTGTTTTAATGATTCATAATTTTGAATCTTTTCCTTACAATAAATAATGAGCTTTGCGTTCATAAATTCTCCTTTATATACAAAAAAACAGCTATAAAAGCTGTTTTTCTTATTAACCAAGTCTGTTGTAGTATTCAACGATTAATGATTCATTGATTTCTGAGTTTAATTCAGATCTTTCAGGTAAACGAGTTAATTTACCAGTTAATTTATTAGTATCAACTTCAACGAAAGCTGGAGTTGCAACTTTGTTTTCTAAAGCTTCTTTAATAACTGCTAAATTTAATGATCTTTCTCTTACTTCGATAACATCTCCAACGTTTACTCTGTATGATGGGATATCAGTTTTAACACCATTTACTAAGAAATGACCATGGTTTACTAATTGTCTAGCTTGTCTTCTTGTAGAAGCAAAACCTAATCTATAAACAACATTGTCTAATCTTCTTTCTAATAAGCATAAGAAGTTGTAACCATGGATACCTTCCATTTTACCTGCTTGATTAAATGTGTTGTGGAATTGTTTTTCATTAACTCCATACATATGTCTTACTTTTTGTTTTTCTGCTAATTGTAATCCATATTCAGTTTGTTTTTTTCTTTTTTGTCCATGTTGACCTGGAGCATAAGCTCTTCTGTTTAATTCTTTCCCGTTTTCTAAGATTGAGAATCCTAAACGACGAGAGATTTTCCATTGTGGTCCTGTATAACGTGCCATAAATTTTCCTCCGTATTGTTTTATTTGCATAAAGCAATAACATTGCATAGATCAATTAATAAGTGTTAATATTAAGCATTTCCCATTGCAGCCAGGTACTTTGCAATCATTTGATATTAACGCATTTTTTAATCCTCTATGTGCTGCTATTCATTTACTGCTTTGTCATCATACTATATATTTATGCCAATGTCAAACATTATTTTTTCTCATAAAATCATAAGAATTTAAAATAAATAAATTGAGTATTCCCGTCTTTAGAAGTTATCACTATATTTTTTAGAACTACATTTAAACTATTTCTTTCAATATGTCGATTTTATCGGCTTTTTTTATACTTTTAATTTTTTTAT
>NZ_JAJDKB010000148.1:0-472 GCF_020589955.1 Faecalibacillus sp. TM498 | reverse complement strand
GAATTTCACCTAATTCATTAGTCACATAATATCCGTTTTCTGAAATATCCATTGAAACAGCTTCACCTTTTTTATAAAGAAGTGTATTTCTTCCATCAAGTGAATAAATGTCTTCTTTTGCTGTTAATTGGAAAGTAACACCTGAAAGATCTTCTAATGTATCTCTGTCTCTTTTTTGTACATGGATTTCACCATGAGGTGCAATGTTCGTTACATTCTTTGTAATGACATATTCTTTAGTTGTTAGATCTTTTTGTTCAAGATTGATCTGATGTACTTTTTCTGAAAGCACATATCCTTCATTTGTTAAAGTTTCCTTTAATTCATATTTGCCCATGAATAACGAATCAATGACAAGTTTTCCATTGGCATCTGTTTTTCCTTTAGCAACAGTAGCTCCTTTTGCATAGCGTAAAGTACCATCAACTGCACTGTAGATATTTTCTTTGGCAGTTAATTCATATTCAACATC
>NZ_JAJDKB010000147.1:0-484 GCF_020589955.1 Faecalibacillus sp. TM498 | reverse complement strand
TTCCTTCACACATATCGATTTCATCTCCTTCTGGTAAGTCTCTAATTAAATCTAAACTTCCTGTAATGATGGCTGCATAAATAAAGTTATCTCTATTCATCTTTATTCTTCGATGTAATCCCTCATAGTTTCCTTTATACATCTCTTGGATGGCTTCTTGTTTGTTCATCTTTGATCTTACTGGTATCTATTTCTTTGACATCGACAGCTTTGATTTTCCAATCATTAACATATTCTTTTAATTCTTCTGGTATATCAAAGTAATCATTTAATTCTAAAGGGGTATTCCATTTCTTATCTCCTGTATAAAAAATAATCATAACTTGAGGAACTAATCTTTTAAGTTTTTTGTTTTTTAATTGTTTTAAATACTCCGTCATTTCATAGTTGCCATATCGAATCACCATATTCTTATCGATCGTACTTTGGTGTTCGATACTGAAGAGACAACAGACACCATCAACATCTGTTTTTACGACAATGT
>NZ_JAJDKB010000146.1:0-508 GCF_020589955.1 Faecalibacillus sp. TM498 | reverse complement strand
TCAATGGATATTTCAGAAAACGGATATTATGTGACTAATGAATTAGGTGAAATTCATATTTCAGGACTACCACTTGGAAAATATGAATTGAAAGAAGTACAAGAATTAGAAGGATATGTTAAAAACAATAAGGTCTATGACATTGACTTAAGCTATGATCACACAGATAAGATCATCTATTCAAAAGAACTTGATGTTCTTAATAAAAAGACAGCAACTGAAATTTCAAAAGTTGATGCAACTAATGAAAAAGAACTTGAAGGTGCAAAACTTTCATTAAGAGATGAAGATGGAAATCTTGTAGAAGAATGGACATCAACAAAAGATGTTCACATTATCAGAGGTCTTGTATCAGGTAAAAAATATATCTTGCATGAAGATCTTGCACCATTAGGATATGCAACAGCAAGTGATGTAACATTTACAGTAAATGAAGATGGAAGTGTGACTAAAGTTAAAATGAAAGATGAAATCACAAAGGTAGATATTTCAAAAGTAGATGCAACAA
>NZ_JAJDKB010000145.1:0-511 GCF_020589955.1 Faecalibacillus sp. TM498 | reverse complement strand
ACTGATAAACGAAGTACTCCACCTTCATATTTAGCTTTGATATCTTCTTTTGGAATATCTCCTAAATAGAAACTTCGTGTCATATTTCCAACATATCTTTCTTGTCGGATATAACGTCCATCTTTGTCTTTTTCATCTTTATCCAAGCCTTTACTTGTTGATATTGTCAAATATCCATTTTCATAGTTGACATTGATATCTTCTTTCTTGAAGCCTGGTAAGTCAACATCTACTTCATAAGTCGTATCAGTTTCCCTGACATCTGTCTTCATCATATTTCTTGCATGTTTTCCATATAATGGATTTTTCTTTCCAAAGAAATCTTCATCGAAATCATTAAAGAAATCATCAAATAAGTTTTCTGTAAATAAGCTAGGCATCATCATAAGTCATTTCCCCTTTCAATATAAATGCTTAGTCATTAGCATCGTTACTTCAAGCGGTGTTAACTCTTGAAACTAGGTTCTTTATTAATACCTTTCCTAATTTCTAAATACATTATAGCTCTTGA
>NZ_JAJDKB010000144.1:0-529 GCF_020589955.1 Faecalibacillus sp. TM498 | reverse complement strand
CAACTTTGGGGGTCTACTTTAGGGGACAACTTTAGGGGGATGGACTTCTAATAATTGTCATTGAAAAACAACAGCTAGAATTCTGGCTGTTGTTTCTTTTTATAGTTCGTTTATCATTGATATTGTCTAGATACTATGAAAGGAACTATATGAATAATGATATCATGAAATTTTTAAACATTGAAGATAAAGACATAATTATCTCTAAGATTTTAATTGATGGAAATACTAAGATAATTTATTTAGAAAAGACTCTCAAAGTCGAATATTGCCCTGCCTGTTCTTCTAGAATGCATTCAAAAGGAAAATATATTAGAAAAATAAATCATCCTATCCTACAAGATGGCTATCAATTAAAACTTATTGTAACTCAAAGAAAATGGAGATGTACCAATCCTCAATGTAATCTTTACTTCAATGATCAGTTTAACTTTATTAGTAAATATAAACAGTCATCTAATATTACTCCTTATATGATCCTTAATGAAATGAAGAATATACATATCTCTACTGCAGATGTCGCTAGAAA
>NZ_JAJDKB010000143.1:0-571 GCF_020589955.1 Faecalibacillus sp. TM498 | reverse complement strand
ACTCATGGACAAATTTTTCTTAATCAAAAAGATTTACTTCTTTTATCAGAAAAAGAAAAAGCAAATTTAAGAAAAGAAGAAATTGGTTTTATTTTTCAAAATTATAATCTTATTGAATCATTAACAATCAAAAATAATATTTTATTTTCATTAAGACTAAATAAAGTAGATCAAAAAAGACAATTAGAAAAATTAAATGAACTTACAAAAATGTTAAATATTGAAGAAATCATTGATAAATATCCATCCCAATGTTCAGGTGGACAACAACAAAGAGCAGCGATTGCTAGAGCGTTGATCAACGAGCCAAAGATTATCTTCGCTGATGAACCAACAGGGAATCTAGATAGTTTAAATGCCAGAGAACTGATGGAATATCTTGTAAAAATCAATGAAGAAAAACATACAACGATTATCATGGTGACGCATGATAGCTTTGTGGCTTCTTATTCAAAGAAAGTTTATTACATGAAAGATGGACATTTAGATTTATCGATAGATCGTCTTACAAAATCACAAGATGATTATTATAAAGAAATTGTTAAAGTTACAACACAAATGCATTTATAAA
>NZ_JAJDKB010000142.1:0-583 GCF_020589955.1 Faecalibacillus sp. TM498 | reverse complement strand
TGTTATATCAACAACCAAAACTTTAGGATCAATGATGACTGTATAAGCTTTCCAGTAATGATCAATGGTAAGTCAAAACGTATATCAGTCAAAACAAAAATATCCAAAAGACAGAAATCAATTTTTCATCCAGTAAATTAGGAACGATGCGCATTGTTGTAAAAGGACATGATCTAGTAGCACAGATCGTCTATGATGCAAAAGAAGATGCAGCTTCTTCAAATAATAATGTCATGGGTGTTGATCTTGGAATCAAATGTCCTGCTGTAAGCTATTGTCCAAATGAAAGTGTCAAGTTTTATGGAAATGGAAGAAAAAACAAATATATAAGAAGGCACTACAATAATCTTAGAAAAAGATTTCAAAAAGCTAAGAAGCCCAAAGTAGTTGTTAAGATCAACAACAAAGAACAACGTATCATGAAAGATATAGATCATAAGCTAAGTCGTGAAATCGTAAATACGGCAAAAGCTCATGACATATCAGTAATCAAATTAGAGCGACTTCAAAACATACGCTCTACGACAAGAACAAGTCGAAAAAACAATCATAGCCTGCATACATGGTCGTTCTATAGACTTGC
>NZ_JAJDKB010000141.1:0-628 GCF_020589955.1 Faecalibacillus sp. TM498 | reverse complement strand
AGCACTTTTTCATTTTCTTTCTTATATCTTATCTCTTCATTTTTTAAACGAATACGTGTCGATTCTTCATTTTCTTTTAAAAGTTTTCCGTAAATATTAAAAATCAATATAATTGCCACATAAACCAAAGCAGCACAAAATAAATTTACCAATACATTAGCATTATCAAATACATAACTTATTCCTAGAAGATACGCAACAACAAGCAATATCAATATGATAATAACAATTGTTAGCCATCTTTTAGTGTTCAGATTGGTATCATAGGTTACTTTTTGTTTTAAAAAAAGTAACACAACTATTAAAAATAAAATTTTAGACAAAACTGTCATTTCTGGTAAAGATAACGAGAATATATTTATATAAGAATTTACCAAATTTCCAATAATTAAGGCGCAAACATCACAAGCAACATCAATAATTAAAGATAAAAAACAAATAATAATACTTTCAATATTAATCTTTTGTCCAAAAATCTTAAGAAAAGCAATTATCACTATACTTGTAACGACTATTAAAAAACCACTTTCATTTATAAAAAGACTTCCAATAGTAATCGTAGAAAAAACAGTCATAAAAAAGGGACAAAATAAATTTTGTCCACATGGTAATAATCTTTGAAGATTAT
>NZ_JAJDKB010000140.1:0-647 GCF_020589955.1 Faecalibacillus sp. TM498 | reverse complement strand
TCAAATAAAACATTTAACCGCTCAAATAGAACTGATTGAAGAACAGCTAACTGAAATAGATAAAAAAATAGAAGAGTTCTCCATCCAAAATAACTCTCCTATCCTATCCATACCAGGAATATCTCACTTCTCTGGTACTTCTATTCTAGCGGAATTAGGAGATATAAGCAACTATTCTAAGCCTTCTCAAATCATTAAATTTGCAGGAGTTGCTCCTTTACACTATGAATCAAGTCAGTTCAATGCACAACATACAGCTATTACCAAGAAAGGATCCAAATATTTAAGGAAGACCCTATATCAGATAATACTTCCTGTAATAAGACACAATCCTGTGTTCAATAAGTATTATCAGTTAAAGATTTCTCAAGGCAAAGGTCATCGTTGTGCTCAAGGACACTGTGTAAGAAAGCTGCTTAGAATCATCCATCATCTTTTAAAAACAAATCAACAGTTTGATCCTCAACTGTTAAGATAGCACTTGAAAATTTTAAAAATGGCCTTTCGAGGTCTTTTTCAGCATGTCCAAAATTACAAATCACTATTCACTTTTCAATGTTCTCTTTCATTTTCAACTGAAAATTCAAATTTTTAAATATTTTCAAACTTTTTCATAAAATCACTTGAATTTTATATAGTTAGCTCCT
>NZ_JAJDKB010000139.1:0-667 GCF_020589955.1 Faecalibacillus sp. TM498 | reverse complement strand
AGTGGACAAAGTAAAAGACTAGAAGCAATAAGAATCAAACTGACAGATGAATTAGCAGAAAACTATGATATCTACTATAGGGTGCATGCACAAGAATTTGGCTGGCTAGGCTGGGCAAAGAATGGAGAGAGTGCAGGGACAGCAGGATATTCATACAGATTGGAAGCAATAGAAGTCAAACTTGTAGAAAAAGGTGGAAAAGCACCAGGAAGTACACAGGATGCATACAGACAAAGATATGTAAGCTATCAGACACATGTTCAAGATATTGGATGGCAAGGAATAAAATATGATGGAGAAGAAGCAGGAACAAGTGGACAAAGTAAAAGACTAGAAGCCATCAATATCAGTTTAAGCAATCCATTATACAGTGGATCAATCGAATATCAAACACATGTCCAAGACATTGGATGGCAAGGATGGAAAGCCAATGGACAAATGGCAGGAACAAGTGGACAAAGTAAAAGACTAGAAGCGATAAGAATCAAGCTAACAGGAGAGATGGCAAAACAATATGACATCTACTATAGAGTACATTCACAAGAATTTGGCTGGCTAGGCTGGGCAAAGAATGGAGAGAGTGCAGGAACGGAAGGATATTCATATAGACTTGAAGCAATCCAAATCCAACTTGTAAAAAAAGGAAGCAGTGCACCAGGAAGTACAA
>NZ_JAJDKB010000014.1:0-54753 GCF_020589955.1 Faecalibacillus sp. TM498 | reverse complement strand
CACTAAAAAGGTAATAATCTTCAAAGATTATTACCATGTGGACAAAATTTATTTTTTCCCTTTTTTATAAAGAAAATATTTTTTCAAAGATAGGATCTTATTCATCAAAGGTAAGTGCAGATTATATAATGGATATTATATTCTTTATTGTTTAAAAATAACTATAATATTAACTTAATTTAAAAGCTTGAAAGAGCAAAAAATATTCAAAATATAGAATTTTTAAAAAATTAAAACAACGATTTTCTTTTAGTAAATCTTACTAGAAGGAACGTTGTTTTTTTATTCACATAAGCGTATAATAGAGGTAGTCTAAAAGAATTGGGGGAAACCAGAAATGTACAAAATAGTCAAAAAAGAAAGACTAAATGATGTTGTTGAATTAATGGAAGTTCATGCTCCAATGGTTGCTAGAAAGTGCGAACCAGGTCAATTCATTATTTTAAGAGTTGGTGAAGATGGAGAAAGAATTCCTTTAACAATTGCTGATTATGATCGAGAAGCTGAAACAATTACAATTATTTATCAAATTGTAGGTTTTTCAACTCGTCAATTAGCAAAATTAAACGAAGGTGATGAAATCACTGACTTTGTTGGACCTTTAGGTGTACCAACTGATTTACATAAATCAAATCATGTTGTTGGTATTGCCGGTGGGGTTGGTAGTGCACCATTATATCCACAACTTAAAAAATTAGCTGAAATGGGTGTAGATGTGGATGTTATCATTGGTGGACGTGAAGCACAATATGTATTATGGGCAGATAAGTTCAAAGCTTTCTGTAAAAATGTATATGTGATGACAGATGATGGATCTTTAGGAGAAAAAGGATTTGGAACTGTTAAATTACAAGAATTAATTGATAGTGGTGATCCAATTGATGAAGTTATCGCTATTGGACCAGTACCTATGATGAAAGCTGTTGTTGGGGTAACAAAACCTCATAATTTAAAAACAATGGTTTCATTAAACCCTATTATGATTGATGGTACAGGTATGTGTGGATGCTGCCGTGTTACTGTTGATGGTAAAATTAAATTCGCATGTGTTGATGGACCAGACTTTGATGGTTTATCAGTAGACTTTGATGAATTAATGGCTCGCCAAAGAATGTTTAAAGAAGAAGAACATCAAGTAGATGCGAATGCAGATCGTATTTGTAATTTAATGGGAGGTGCAAAATAATGCCTAATATGTCACCAAATAAGGTTAAAATGCCTGAACAAGATCCTAATGTAAGAAATAAAAACTTTGAAGAAGTTTCTTTAGGATATACAAAAGAACAAGCTATGGAAGAAGCAACTCGTTGCTTAAATTGTAAAAAACCATTCTGTATGGATGGGTGTCCAGTAGGAGTACCAATTCCTGAATTCATTCATCATGTTGCTGAAGGTGAATTTGAAGAAGCTTATCAAACAATTACAAGAGAAAATGCATTACCTGCAATTTGTGGACGTGTTTGTCCTCAAGAAAATCAATGTGAAGGTAAATGTGTTAGAGGAATTAAAACTGAATCAGTAGGAATCGGACGATTAGAAAGATTCGTTGCTGATTATCATAGAGAACATGGAAAACCTGCAGAATTAAAGATTGAAAAAAATGGTAAAAAAGTTGCTGTTATTGGATCAGGACCTGCTGGTATTACATGTGCTGGTGAATTAGCTAAAAAAGGTTATGATGTGACTGTTTTTGAAGCATTACATAAAACAGGTGGGGTATTATCTTATGGTATTCCAGAATTCAGATTACCTAAAAAATTAGTACAAAGCGAAGTAGACGGTGTTGCTGCTTTAGGTGTAGATTTCGAAACAAATGTTGTTGTAGGGCGTTCAATTACAATTGATGAATTACAAGAACAAGGATATCAAGGAATCTTCGTAGGTAGTGGTGCTGGTTTACCACGTTTCCAAGGAATTCCTGGGGAAAACTTAAACGGTGTTTATGCAGCGAACGAATTCTTAACTCGTGTTAACTTAATGAAAGGATATCAATTCCCAGATCATCCAACTCCAGTTAAAGTAACAGATACAGTATGTGTTATCGGTGCTGGTAACGTTGCTATGGATGCCGCAAGAACTGCAAAACGTTTAGGAGCTAAAAACGTATATATTGTTTATCGTCGTGGACCTGAAGAAGTTCCTGCTCGTGCTGAAGAAGTACATCACGCTAAAGAAGAAGGAATTATCTTCAAATTATTAACTAATCCAGTTAAAATTGAAGGTGAAGATGGATGGGTTAAATCTATGGAATGTGTTGAAATGGAATTAGGTGAACCTGATGCATCTGGAAGAAGAAGACCAATCGCTAAAGAAGGATCTAACTTCACAATTGAAACAGGAACAGTTATTGTTGCTATTGGACAAAGTCCAAATCCATTAATTAGACATACAACTCCTGGTTTAGATTGCCAATCTTGGGGTGGAATTATCGTTGATGAAGATTCAATGAAAACATCTAAAGATGGTGTTTATGCAGGTGGAGATGTTGTTACTGGTGCAGCAACAGTTATCTTAGCTATGGGTGCCGGTAAAAAAGCAGCTAAAGCAATGGATGAATATCTACAAAATAAATAGTATTTAAAAAGTCAATTCACATTACGAATTGACTTTTTCTTTGGCTGTCATTAAATATAAAATGATGTTTTCGCATAAAGCTAGAATAACAATCATATTTATTTTTGGAATAAGTAAACAAATAAGTTCTATACATATTGTAATTTTTGCTTTTTTATTTATAAATGGAATATATTTAAAAAATAACATAAATAGTATTCCAAGTGGAATAAATAATAATAAGAAATACGAACTTAAATATTTATAAGAAAGCATAGATAGAAAAAATATTAAATTGGAAGATACAAAACATTTAACAGGACTATCACAATGATATCCACCTAAATTCACTCTTAATCCGGAAAATGCTAACATCCAAACTAGTGTCATAAGTCCTTCATGTAAACATAATCCTAGAATAAACATAAATATATTAACGATTGAATTAAATATTAAAACTTGTTGACCATACTTATATACTTCATAATCTTGATCAAAATCATATTTATCATAAATTTTCTCTAACATCATCATCTGTTCCTTTTAATAAAAATTTCATGTAATAAATACCATCTTTATAAATGTTCTTTTTCTTAACAATTAAATCAGATTCAATTTTACATCTATCATAATCATAAAAATCATTTTCTGAATAAAGCTCAACTAACGTATAAATACCTTGACCTTTGATGTGCAAAGTTATTTCATTATGTCTTTTAACATAATCTAATATTTCAGAAATAACATCAATAAAATCTAAATCATCATATTTTTCATTTTGGCTAATTTCAAAGAAAGGTTTAATACTTATATTATCGTCTTGTAACCTGTTGATTTTTACAGAAATCAAAATATCAAATACTGGATTTTTAGATGCAACTAATTTTTGGTAAGTGTTTTTAGATTGATATTGTTCAATAGCTTTGGATATTTCTGAATTGGTATCGTTATTTAAGTGTTTAATGTGTTTTAATATCCAATGAATACGATGTTTCTTATCATCAATATCATAACTAATGTTTTGTATGAGACGTAAGCTTTGTTTTATATATTTTTCTTTTTGTAATTGTTTTTCATATTGCATCTTTTCGGTGTATATTCGGTTTAGATAAATACCATTTATGATTATTAAAATGAAAACAGCTAATAATAAGGCGCAAACAATAAATTCACTGTAAGTAACTGATGGATTTATAACAGCATATCCCATTATACCAAATATAATTAGTACAATTATTTCAGTAATAATGACTAAAATATACTGATTATTTGGAATGGGAAAATTAAATTTTAAGTGTTCCAATAACCAGCAGGTTATAAGAATCAAAAATAATTTAGAAGTTATACCAGCACAAATAAGATATATAAATTCATATCCCATATTTTTGAGTCTTCCAAATAAACAATAAGATATGTAAGGATAAGTAAATAATAAAAATACATAACCACCTAGAATAAAGATATCTCCAAATTGTACATTCTTCTTGTTATGAATTATAAATAAATATCCTGTGATGAAGTATCCTAACATTAATACAATTCCATTTTCTTTGAAAATATCACATAATTCACATATTAAGAATAAAGAAGCAAGTAGAAGACAAAACTGTTTTCTACTTGAAAATGAGTAATAAAGGTAAACGAAAGCGGTAAGTGTAAATACTTCTACAAAATTAAGAAATATACTATAAGCTACCATTAAGTAAATAATCCTGATAAGTTAGTTTAAATTTCTTTTTATATGTTTTACCTATATTGATTTCTTTCTTATTTCTTAAGATGATGAACTTGGAATTTACATCATAGACAAAATCTAAATTAATAAGATAGGATCTATGTACTTGTATGATATTGTTATTATTGAGTTGAGTTTTAAATTCTTTTATTTTTTCTTTGAATTTGTATTCACCATCTAATGTGACAATTTTTAAGTAATGACCATCAGCTTCTATGTAGATAATATCACTGGTATTAATACGTACACGTTTTTCTCTAGCGTTAATGACTATAAAACTTGTGTTTTCTAAATGTTCTTTAAACATTTTAAAGAAGATAGACATGTCTTCATTTAAATGATCTTTTCTAATGAAATAAAATGGTTGAAGTTCCATAGATTTATGAACAAAGTTATTGTTCATGGTCACAAAAACAATAAGTGCTTTAGGAAACCTCTTTTTAAGTTCTATAGAAAAGGCAATACCATTTATTGATTTACTTAAATGAACATCTATAAAAATAACTTGGTAATCTTTTGTATCATCAATCTTTTCAAAGTGATCCCCTAGACAAAAGAAATGGGCATCAGTGAATAGATTGTTATTTTTGAGTATATCAACAAACTCCTCTACAAAAGTATTTGTATCCTCTAATATCAAAATATTCATAATGATGCCACCTTTCTTATTTGTTTAAATTCTTTAATTGTTCAGGTTTTTCGAATTCATACAAATCAAAAGCAGACATTGATGATGCACTACCGTATGCAATTCCCTTTAACAATGTAAAGTATTTTTCAATTAAATAGTTTATCATAATTACCTCCTTAAGTGTACTTTATATTTGACACAAATATAAAGTCAATAGAACGTGCATGAAAGAATAGTTATCGTTCCTGAAGGTATCTTTTATAATGCGTAAAATGCACGATTTAATTGTTAACATGAATTAAAAGGGTGACGGATAATGAATGTTAATGAGATAATTATGAATAAAAGAATAGAAAGAGTCGTTTCTAGAAAAGAGCTTGCAGAGGGCTTAGGAGTAAGTGAGAGTACTATTTATAGAATTGAAACAAATCCTAATTTAAATCCCAATAATAAATTAGTAAAAAGAATTTATGATATTTTACGTATGAATGTAACGATTATTGTGGATGATGCACCAATATATGATGAGCATGCACATGAGATAGATTTTGAATCATATAGTCCTACAAGTAAAAGTATTATTTTTAAAACGATTGCAAAAGAAGAAAAAATGAAGAAGCTAAAAGAAAAATAGTTATCAAATGATAGCTATTTTTTAAGATAATGTGATTTTTGTAATTGTATTGTTTGAAAGCGTGTAGGTCATTTTAACTGTTTTATTTTCACTATAGGCAATATATTGATTGTTCGCTTCTTTGTGATTTTCGTAATCTAAATTATTTTTTTCTAAACCAACGTAGAAATTACCTTCAATTTTGTAATGATCTGTAAATAGTTCTACTTTTTTAACTTTATTCTTTTTATTTAAAGTAATTTGAATAGAATCATTATAATAAACTGTATCATTATTCTTTTTTGATTCTATATACTGATCACCAATATAATCATTTATATGATTTATCTTAGAATCCTTTGTAATTCCACGACCATCTTCAACGATAATTGTAAAACCAATATCATTATTTGTAAGAAGTTCTTCAGTTTTAGTGTCTTCCTTTTTTGAACAACCACATAATAATAAAATAAAACAACAAATAAAGAGTATTTTAGATTTCATAGAATTCCTCCTTTAGATAATTGTACTAAATATTTGATTTTTATTAAAGTAAAGATTTATAGACAAAATGTTAATCCTTAGAGCATATCTTCTTCTTATCTCATGTTATGATGAATAAAAGGATGAAAGATTATATGACACTTGGAGAACGTATTCAAAAATATCGGAAAATGAAGGAATTATCGCAAGAAGAATTAGGTAAATTACCGCATATATCAAGACAAACAATATCAAAATGGGAAAGTAATCAGTCATCACCTGATATATAAAGTTGTAAGGCTATGGCTGATGTTTTTGGCATCTCTTTAGAAGAACTTTTAGATGAAAGCAAAAAAATAAAAACGGATCAAAGTACTAATCATCGAAATATGATTATTATCTTTGGAATTGTTATTTTTGTAGTTATTATTATGGAAAGTTATGTAGCAGTTAAGATGAGTGAGAGAATAGATGCATTGGAAGAAGCAAATTCTTCGTTGCAACAACAAATCAATGACTTTTATGGTGATCAACCAATTTCACTAGATACAAATTCTATTTGTTCTTATTTTAGTGGTTATATCAGTGATATTAAAAAGGATAGTTATAATATAAATATTGATTTGATTTTAAAAAATTATCAAGATAATACAACAGCACAAGTTATTTTTAAAACAGATAAAGATACATATACACTTTCTTTAAATAAAGAAGAAGATCATTTTAATGGAACAATAAATCTTCCTATTCAAATCCTTCAATCTGCACAACTTATTTCCCAAACAAATGGTGAAACAAATTTGGAAGTATTAGATATAGATGTGAACTTTGAAAACTATTTAGATGAAGATACTGTGATGGTTGAATATACGTATACAAATGAAATGGGAATAAAAAAGAAACAAGAAGCAACAGCTCAACTTAAAAAGAATTGGCAAGGATATTATTTGGCATGGAAATAAAAAATTAGTATGATAATTATATTTTAATTTATTTAATTCCCAATCATTATCTTATATAATTTTTCTATAGATAGAGCGAAATTGCTTATAGGAGGCCATTATGAAAAAAGATCTACTTATGACAATTCAATATAAAGACATGGGCCCTTTTTCGCTTTTTATTTTTTAATTTGAAACATATCTTTTCTAAGATATGTTTTTTTTACAATCAAAAGGAGGATTAAAGATGCCAAAAAGAGAAGACATTAACACAGTATTAGTCATTGGTTCAGGACCAATTATTATTGGTCAAGCATGTGAATTTGATTATTCAGGAACACAAGCTTGTAAAGCATTAAGAGGATTAGGGTATAAAATTGTTTTAGTCAATTCTAACCCAGCTACAATTATGACAGATCCAGAAACTGCAGATGTGACATATATTGAACCATTGAATGTAGAAAGATTAACACAAATCATTGAAAAAGAAAGACCAGATGCTTTACTTCCTAACTTAGGTGGACAATCAGCTTTAAATCTATGTTCTGAATTAAGTAATGCCGGAGTTTTAGACGAATATAACGTTCAAGTATTAGGGGTAAAAGTAGATGCTATTGAACGTGGAGAAGACCGTTTAGAATTCAAAAAAGCCATGAATGAACTTGGTATTGAAATGGCAAGAAGTGAAATTGCAAATACGGTTGATGAAGCTTTAGCTATTGCTGATAAATTAGGCTATCCAGTAGTTGTAAGACCTGCCTATACAATGGGTGGAGCAGGTGGAGGACTTGTTTACAATGTTGATGAATTAAAAACAGTTGTAAATAGAGGGTTGCAAGCAAGTTTAGTACACCAATGCTTAATTGAAGAATCTATTTTAGGATGGGAAGAATTAGAATTAGAAGTTGTAAGAGATGCTAAAAATAACATGATTACAATTTGTTTTATTGAAAATATTGATCCATTAGGAGTACATACTGGGGATTCTTTCTGTAGTGCACCAATGCTTACAATTTCAAAAGAAGTGCAAAATCGTTTACAAGAACAAGCTTATCGTATTGTTGAATCAATTGGAGTTATTGGAGGTACAAATGTTCAATTCGCTCATGATCCAGTAACTGATCGTATTGTTGTTATTGAAATCAATCCAAGAACATCTCGTTCATCTGCTTTAGCTTCTAAAGCGACAGGTTTCCCTATTGCTTTAATTTCAGCAATGTTAGCGGCTGGACTTACATTAGATGAGATTCCTTGTGGTAAATATGGAACGTTAGATAAATATTATCCTGATGGGGATTATGTTGTTATTAAGTTTGCACGTTGGGCTTTTGAAAAATTCAAAGGAGCAGAAGATAAACTTGGTACACAAATGAAAGCTGTTGGGGAAGTTATGAGTATTGGTAAAACTTATAAAGAAGCTTTTCAAAAAGCAATTCGTTCTTTAGAAACAGGGCGTTATGGTTTAGGATATGCAAAGAACTTTAATGATTTATCTAAAGATGAATTATTAAAATTATTAATTAATCCAACAAGTGAAAGACAATTCATTATGTATGAAGCTTTAAGAAAAGGAGCTACTGTTAATGAATTATTTGAACTTACAAAAATTAAACATTATTTCATTGAACAAATGAAAGAACTCGTTGAAGAAGAAGAAAAAATTGCTTCTTATAAAGGAAATCAATTACCAGATGACGTTTTAAAACAAGCAAAGAAAGATGGATTTGCTGATAAATATATTTCTAAGTTATTAGATGTTGAAGAAAAAGAAATTAGAAATCAAAGACTTGCTATGGGTATGCATCAAGTCTGGGAACCAGTTCATGTATCAAGTACAAAAGATAGTTCTTATTATTACTCTACATATAATGGAAAAGATCAAGATGAAGTATCAAATAATAAAAAAATCATGATCTTAGGTGGAGGACCTAACAGAATTGGTCAAGGTATTGAATTTGACTATTGCTGTGTTCATGCTTCTCTTGCCTTAAAGAAATTAGGATTTGAAACAATCATTGTTAACTGTAACCCAGAAACAGTTTCAACAGATTATGATACATCTGATAAACTTTATTTTGAACCATTAACATTAGAAGATGTTTTAAGTATTCATGAAAAAGAAAAACCATTAGGAGTCATTGCTCAATTTGGTGGACAAACACCATTAAATCTTGCAAGTCAATTAAAAGAAAATGGTGTAAATATTTTAGGAACAACACCTGAAACAATTGATATGGCAGAAGATCGTGACTTATTTAATGAAATGATGGAAAAATTAGAAATTCCAATGCCTGAATCAGGAATGGCTGTAACAATCGATGATGCTTTAGAAATCGCTCAAAGAATTGGTTATCCATTAATGGTAAGACCATCTTACGTATTAGGTGGTAGAGGTATGGAAGTTGTTTACGATGATGATTCATTAAAACAATATATGGCAGCTGCTGTTGGGGTAACACCTGATCGTCCTATCTTAATTGACCGTTTCTTAAATGATGCGATGGAATGTGAAGCAGATGCTATTTCTGATGGAGAAAATGTTTTTGTGCCTGCTGTTATGGAACATATTGAACTTGCTGGTATTCACTCAGGGGACTCAGCATGTATTTTACCATCTAAACATATTCCAGTAAGACATGTACAAACAATAAAAGAATATACTAAGAAAATTGCTAGAGAAATGAATGTACGTGGTTTAATGAATATGCAATATGCGATTGCTGATGATAAAGTTTATGTTTTAGAAGCAAATCCACGTGCTTCAAGAACAGTACCTTTAGTATCTAAAGTATGTAACATCAACATGGTAAAACTTGCAACAGATATCGTTACGCGTGAACTTACAGGTAGACCATCACCTGTTAAAGATTTAAAAGATAGAAAGATTCCTCATATTGGTGTAAAACAAGCTGTTTTCCCATTCAATATGTTCCCTGAAGTTGATCCAATTCTAGGGCCTGAAATGAGATCAACAGGAGAAGTATTAGGTTTAGCTAATTCTTATGGAGCTGCTATCTTTAAAGCTGAAGAAGCTACTCAAACAAAATTACCAACATCTGGTCGTGTTTTAATTTCTGTCTCTGATAGAGATAAAAAAGATGTTGTTGCTCTTGCTAGAAAATATTATGATGCAGGATTTGAAATTGTGGCTACAGGTAAAACATTTGAATTAATCAATAGCAATAACATTCCAGCTATCAAAATTAAAAAGATCAAAGAAGGTCGTCCAAATATTGCAGATGCTCTTACAAATGGTGAACTTGATATGGTGATCAATACGCCACATGGTAAAGAATCTGCACATGATGATAGTTATATTAGAAAAACAGCTATTAAAATGAAAATTCCATACATGACAAACATTGCTGCTGCAAATGCAGCTGTAGAAGGTATCTTAGAAGCTGAAATTCATGGAACACATGAAGTAAAATCACTTCAAGAATATCATAAAGCAATTAAAGATTAATATGAATGATTGTTAGGAAGTCATAAGATTTCCTAACAATTTTTTTATTTTTACAAAAAAGAAGAAAAAATAAAAAAAGAGCGAATAAATAAGTAGGAGGACTACTTATGGAAACAATCAATAAAATAACAACGAGTAAACAAACAACAATGTATGATCATTTATGTAAGATGATCATAGGAAATGAAGAAGAATCATAAAGGCAGATGTAGATGAAGCAAATCATTTAAGTATTGGGAAAATTAGAAGATTGATAGAAGGGGTACATGTAGGTAATCGAATAGTCAATCCACATTTTCATCTTGTAGATAAAAAGGGCTTCATCAAAGATGAAGGTATGGTTTATTATGATATTTTATGTTATATTGATGTACCACAAGAAGATGGAAAGAATATACGGGTTTATTTAAATGTAGAAATACAAAATAATCCTTATCCAGGATATTCTATTATTACTAGAGGATATGCTTATGTTTCAAGAATAGTATCAGAGCAATGGGGAAGCGAATATGATGATAAAAACTATGATGGGATGAAGAAGGTCTATTCATTATGGATCATGCCAAAAGCACCAAAAAGAAAAGATGGGTATATGAATGTCTATGAAACAAATGAAAGGATTATTTGTGGAACGACAGTAGAAGAAAAAGAAATTTATGACAAGGGAGTAATTCTTGCGATATACTTAAACAAAGAACATGACTTAAATAAAAAGTATGAAGAACATGATGAATTATTGACACCATTGATGGTCCTTCTAAATAATGTATTAGATTATAAGGGAAAGCAAAGAATTATAGAAGAATATGGATTGAATACAAAGAAAATAGAAAGTGAGGTTAAAGATATGTGTGATTTAGGTGAAAGCATTGTCTTAGAAGCAAGAAATGAAGGCAAACAAATAGAACGTAAAGAAAAGAATATAGCGCATGTAAAAAAACTAATGATAGGATTACAAATGTCATTTAAAGAAGCAATTAACTTATTAGAAATACCTGAAAAGGAAGTAAAAGAAATAGAAAAGTATTTTCAATCATAGAAAGAGAGTAAAATCTCTTTTTTCTTATACTAAAAAATTGTTAATAAAATAAAATTATATAATAAGAAAAAATTATAAATTGGTGTTGAAAAATGTTGTCAAATCTACTATACTATTCAAGAACAAAAGGAGATGAGGGCTATGTTACAACAAAGTGTCAAATATGATTGCTTACAATTGAATACGAGTACCTCATTTTTATATTCTCATTGTTTCTAACATATCATTTTTAATTGATATGTTTTTTTATAACAAAAAAAGGAGGAAAATATATGAAAGCCTATTTAATCTTAGAAGATGGAAACGTATTTGAAGGTGAAAGCGTAGGAGCTGATAAAGAAGTTGTCAGTGAATTTGTATTTAATACTTCGATGACAGGATATGTAGAAGTAATGACAGATCCTTCCTATGCAGGACAATCAGTTGTTATGACATATCCATTGATTGGAAACTATGGAGTATGCTTAGAAGATCAAGAATCTACAAAACCTTATGTTGAAGGATTTGTTGTAAATGAACTTGCAAGACTTGGAAGTAACTTTAGAAAAAATGTTGATTTAAAAGATTATTTAATTGAACATGATATTCCTTGTATTCAAGGAATTGATACAAGACATTTAACTAAAATTATTAGAAATAAAGGTTGTATGAATGGAATGATTACAACAACAAAATATGATGATTTAAGTGAAGTGATGGAAAAAATACATAACTTTAAAGTAACTGGTGTCGTTGAAAGAACAACATGTGACAAACCTTATACAGTAGGTAGTGGAGATCGAAAAGTTGCTTTATTAGATTTTGGTGCTAAGAAGAATATTGCTAAATCACTTGCAAAGAGAAATATAGAAGTCACAGTTTATCCAGCATCTACTCCTGCAAGTACAATCATTGAAGGAAACTATGATGGAGTGATGTTATCAAATGGTCCTGGAGATCCAAGCGAAAATGTTGAAATCATTAAAGAAATTAAAAAACTATCTGAAAGTGGTTTACCAATCTTTGCAATCTGTTTAGGACATCAATTGATGGCTTTAGCTCATGGATTTAAAACTGAAAAATTAAAATATGGACACCATGGTGCAAATCATCCTGTTAAAGATTTAAATACAGGTCGTGTTTATATTTCTACACAAAATCATAACTATGTAATTTGTGATGATTCTATTGATCGAAATATCGCAAAACCTTGGTTTATTAATGTAAATGACCAAACAATTGAAGGTGTTGAATATATTGGTAAAAATATTAAAACAGTACAATTTCATCCAGAAGCATGTGCTGGTCCATTAGATACAGATGCTTTATTTGATGAATTTGAAAAAATGATGGAGGGTAAATAAGATGGCAAGAGATTTAAGTATAAAAAAAGTATTAGTTATCGGTTCAGGGCCTATCATCATTGGTCAAGCAGCAGAATTCGATTATGCTGGAACACAAGCATGTCGTGCTTTAAGAGAAGAAGGGGTAGAAGTTGTTTTAATTAACTCAAACCCAGCAACTATCATGACAGATGCTGATATCGCAGATAAAGTTTATATCGAACCATTAACTGTACCTGTTGTTAAAAAATTAATCATGGAAGAAAAACCAGATAGCATTTTACCAACATTAGGTGGACAAAATGCATTAAACATCGCTATGGCTTTAGCGGATGAAGGATTCTTAGAAGAACACAATGTTCGTACAATTGGGACAAATACAGATACCATCAAACTTGCAGAAGATCGTTTAGAATTTAAAAACTTAATGGAAAGAATTAACGAACCATGTGCTGCATCCATCGTTGTTAACCATGTTAATGACGCTTTAGAATTTGCAGAAAAAATTGGTTATCCAGTTGTTGTAAGACCTGCTTATACTTTAGGTGGTACTGGTGGAGGTATTGCAAATAATGAAAAAGAACTTCATGATATTTGTTCAAATGGTTTACGTCTATCAAGAGTAAGTCAATGTTTAATTGAAAGATGTATTGCTGGATGGAAAGAAATCGAGTATGAAGTAATGAGAGATAGTGTAGGAAACTGCATTACTGTATGTAACATGGAAAACTTAGATCCTGTTGGTGTTCATACAGGAGATAGTATTGTTGTGGCACCAAGCCAAACTTTATCAGATAAAGAATATCAAATGTTACGTTCATCAGCTTTAAATATCATTACAGCATTAAATATTGAAGGTGGATGTAACGTTCAATATGCATTAAATCCAAATAGCTTTGAATATTGTGTTATCGAAGTAAACCCACGTGTTTCTCGTTCATCAGCTTTAGCTTCTAAAGCAACAGGTTATCCAATTGCTAAATTAGCGGCTAAAATTGCTTTAGGATATACCTTAGATGAAATCAAAAATGCCGTTACAGGTAAAACATACGCTTCTTATGAACCAACATTAGACTATGTTGTATGTAAAATTCCTAAATGGCCATTTGATAAATTCGTTGATGCTTCAAGAAAATTAGGAACACAAATGAAAGCAACTGGAGAAGTTATGTCAATCTGTAATAACTTTGAAGGAGCTTTAATGAAAGCTTTACGTTCTCTTGAACAAAATGTTTTCTACTTACATTTAGATGCCTTTACAAAATTAACACATGATGAATTAAAACAAAAATTAAAAGATGTTGATGATCAACGTATCTTTGCAGTAGCTGAATCCTTAAGAAAAGGAATTACTGAACAAGAAATCCATGAAATTACTAAAATTGATGTTTGGTTCATTGATAAAATCAAACATTTAGTAGAAATGGAAGAAAGAATTAAAACAGAAGAATTAACAGTTGATTTATTAAAACAAGCAAAAAGATTACAATTCCCAGATAGAGTCATTGCTGAATTAACTGGAAAAACAGAACAAGAAATTCATCAAATGCGTAAAGAAAATAATATTGTTTCAGCTTATAAAGTTGTTGATACATGTGCGGCAGAATTTGATGCACAAACACCTTATTACTATTCAATTCAAGGTGGAGTGAACGAAGTAGAACCTCAAAGAGAAAAGAAAAAAATCATGGTTTTAGGATCAGGACCAATTCGTATAGGACAAGGTATCGAATTCGATTACTGTTCGGTACATTGTGTATGGGCCTTAAAAGCAGCAGGATACGATACAATTATTGTTAATAACAACCCTGAAACAGTATCAACTGACTTTGATATTGCAGATCGTTTATATTTTGAACCATTAACTGCTGAAGATGTAGAAAGCATTGTTGATATTGAAAAACCAGATGGAGCCATCGTGCAATTTGGGGGACAAACAGCCATTAAACTTACAAAAGCTTTAACAGATATGGGTGTTAAAATCTTAGGAACAGATGCTGATGATGTAGATGCAGCTGAAGATAGAGAAAGATTTGATGAAATTCTTGAAAAATGTCATATTGACCGTCCAAGAGGTTCAACAGTCTTTACAACAGAAGAAGCCATTGAAGTTGCTAATAAATTAGGATATCCAGTTTTAGTAAGACCATCTTATGTATTAGGTGGTGCTGGTATGGAAATTGCCTTAAATGATGGTGATATTAAAAAGTTCATGAAAATCATTAATAGACAATACCAAGAACATCCAATCTTAATTGATAAATACTTATCTGGTAAAGAAGTTGAAGTTGATGCAGTTTGTGATGGACATGGTATCTTAATTCCAGGTATTATGGAACACGTTGAACGTGCGGGAGTTCACTCTGGAGATAGTATTTCTGTTTACCCACCACAAAAAATCAAACAAGAAATTAAAGATGTTATCGTTGATTATACAAAACGTCTTGCTAAAGCATTACACGTTGTGGGGTTAATCAATATTCAATTCATTGTTTATGAAGATCAAGTTTATGTTATTGAAGTTAACCCAAGATCTTCAAGAACAATTCCTTATATTTCAAAAGTTACAGATATCCCAATTGTTGCCATTGCTACAAAAGCAATTATGGGACATACAATTGAAGAACAAGGATATTCTTATGGAATTGTTCCGGAAAAAGAAACAATTGCAGTTAAAATGCCAGTGTTCTCATTTGAAAAAATCAAAGGTGCAGAAATTTCTTTAGGACCTGAAATGAAATCAACAGGTGAAGTTTTAGGTATTTCTAAAAACTTAGATGAAGCTATTTATAAAGCATTCATGGGAACAGGTATTCAATTACCTAAGAGAAAGAATATCATTTGTACAATTAAAGATTCTTCTAAAGAAGAATTCTTACCAATCGCTAAACAATATTATATGTTTGGTTATGATTTATATGCAACAGAAGGAACATATAAATTCTTAAAAGAACATGATGTACCTGTACATTTTGTCAATCGTATCTGTGAAAAAACAAATACAATCTTTGACTTAATGTTTACGGATACAGTTGATTTAGTAATCGATATTCCAACAAGAAATGATAACTTAAAAGATGGCTTCTTAATTAGACGTTTTGCCGTAGAAGCAGGTATTCCAATTTATACGTCACTTGATACAGCAAAAGCACTTATTGATTCACTTGAAAAACGTAAACAAGGTGTACCATCATTAATTGATATTACAAAATTAAGATAAAACTAAAAAGAACAATGTAGTAATACTAAAGCATTGTTCTTTTTTATATGAAAAATTAGGTTATATCTTATTGGATATAACCTAATTCTTTACATGCGTAATAAATACCATCTTCATCAATAGAAGTTGTCACAAAATCACTTAATCTCTTTAAATCACTATTTCCTTGTCCCATACAAATAGAAAACGATGCATGCTTAAACATTTCAACATCATTTAAAGAATCACCAAAAGCGACATAATTATCTATATTCCATAACTTCATAAAATAAGCAATACCTGTTGCTTTAGAAATGCCTTTGATTGTAATATCTGCATAACTACTTTCACCAACCATTACATCTAATTCATCAATAGCTTTAAATTCTTGATAATCATATCCTAAAGGACCATAGGCAATCATGGCACCTACTTCTTGATTTGTATATGTACCTACAGTTGGAATAGGGTTATTGAAATAATTACATGAGCGAATGACATCTTCATTTGGTTCCATATTAATAATTCTTGGTGTACATTTAAGTGCTAAAGGAATGTTATGTTTTTTAGAAGCTTCTAGAGCTTTTAAAACCACTTCTTGAGAAAGATTTTCTTTGTGAATTAAATTTAAATCTTTATCTAATAAAGCTTGTCCACTATTACATATATAGCCATCAAAAGAAAAAGTATCATAAATATGTGTATTTTTTAAAGAATCAACACTTCTTCCTGTTGAAACTAGTAAAAGATGTCCTTTTTCTCTTAATAAGTTTAAAGCTTTAACAGTGCTTTCTGGTACTTGATGATCTGTGGTTGTTCTTAAAGTACCATCAATATCAAAACAAAACAATTTCTTCATTATTTACCTTGAGGGAAAAATCTTGCAAGTGAATTTGCGACTGCTGAAATAGGCATTGTTTGAACCACAATTTTACCAGGGCCAGTAACCACTGTATTAAATAATCCCTCTCCTCCTAAAAATTTATTTTTTAAACCAGGAACTGATTGGATATCCATTTTACAAGTAGCATCCATCATTGCAAGATAACCGGTATCAATAACCATTTGTTGACCTGGTAGTAAATTATATTCTACGGTACTTCCATCAATTTCAATAAAACATGTTCCGTGTCCTGAAATCTTTGTTAAAATAAAACCTTCACCACCAAATATACCAGAAGAAAATTTCTTATTAAAGAAAACCGATGTTTCTACATTTTCTTCACTAGCTAGAAAAGCAGATTTTTGAATGATGACTTCTTTTCCAGGCTCTACATCAATAGCGACAATTTTTCCAGGGAAACTTGAGGCAAAGGCAATCAAACCATCTTTGTTTGCCGTATAACTATTTCTAAATAAAGTTTCACCAGAAAACATTCTACCGATGATTTTACCAGCACCACCACCATTTGTTTCCATTTTCATACATGGATCCATCCAAGCCATAGCACCACTATCACTAATCATTTTTTCACCTTTATTTAAATGACAAATAACAACAGGGAGAGTATCTCCAACAATTTCGTATTTCATAATTTTTCTCCTTTTATAAAGCCACACAAACAGGTTGAATAATATCTAAGGTATTTCCTGTAGGCTTAATTTCTTCTTTTTCTTCATCAAATGTGTAAAGCTCCAAACGATCATCTTCTTGACTAGCAACAACAATATAACGATCATCAATAATATTAAAATCACGAGGTCCTTTTCCAGTATGCACCATATAAAGTAAAGTGATTTTTCCAGTTTCTTGATTCACACGATAAAGGACAATACTATCATGACCTCTATTAGAAACAATAATATGTTTACCACTTGATGTCATATGAATAGCAGCAGCACTTGAAAAGCCATGGAAATGACGAGGTACACAATGAATAACTTGAATCAAAGTAAAGTGTCCATCTTCATATTGATAAACCATAATACTATTTGCAATTTCGTTAACAAGATAACAATATTTACCATCATGAGAAAAAATCATATGACGAGGCCCACTACCAGGAATCACAGATTGACTTAATGATGTTTCTTGTAATTTTTCATTAATAAATTCATACATAATAATTTTATCAGCACCTAGGTCAACACTGTAAAGATATTTATGATCAGGAGTAATTCCTACATAATGAGCATGAGGACTTGTTTGTCTTTTAAGTAAATCAATTCCTGAACCATGATGGTGAACAACTGAAAGTTTATCTCCAATTTTATGATCCTTTAAAGGGAAAGCAGCTGTTGCTCCAACGTGATAATTGGCTGTAAATAAATATTTTTGATCAGGACTTAAACATAAATGAGTATAAGAACGACCATGGGAATTATAAAAAGAAAGTTGTTTTAAATCATCTTCTTCAATATGATAACTTGCGACACCTCCTCCTTCACCAACACGTGCATCTTTTAAAGATACATAAAGATAATCATCTTTTTTAATAACATAAGAAGGAAAATCTTCGGTAGGAATATGTTTATTTAAATGAAGTTCATTTTTAGTTTCATCTAGAGTACATACATAAAGACCTTTTTCTTTTCCTTTAGCGTAACTTGATACGTAAAAACGATACACAAAATCGCCTCCTTTTGAAATAATTGTACCATAAAATAACTATAAAAAGCTTTCTATATAAGAAAAATAATAAAGTAAAAAAAGTTTGATAATAAGCGAATAATAAAAAAGTGTCTATAAAACGAAAGATATAAATCTTTCGTTTTAGTTTTCAAATATTTATTTTTGTATTACAATAATTTATGGGAATAGAGAAACAATCTTATAAGAGAGGTTTATTATGGAAGAACGCTTAATTACGTTGGTAAAGGAAAATACAAGACGAGGTGATTATGAAGATAATAATGCTTCAAATCTTTCAAATATCATTGGATTATCACGTAACAGTATTTCATCGTATTTAAACGATTATTTTAATCAAGGGCGTTTTGTGAAAATTAATACACGTCCTGTTCTTTTTTTAGAAAAGAGCGAATTAGAAAAAAGATATAATATTAAAATAAATAAATTGATGTTTGCCTCACTTGATGAATTAGATGAATATGCAAAAACTTGTGGGAGGGGATCCAAGGATTTTAGAGATTTAATAGGTTATAATGGTTCTTTAAGAAAGATTATTGAATCATGTAAAGCAAGTATCTCTTATCCACCACATGGACTACCTATACTTTTAAATGGACCAACAGGCACAGGTAAAAGTTTTATTATTGAAAAAATGTTTGAGTATGGAAAAAATAATGGAATCTTTTCAGAAAAAGCAAAATTTGTACATGTGAATTGTTCAGAATACGCGAATAATCCAGAACTTATTACCGCGAATTTATTTGGATATAAAAGAGGCGCTTTTACCGGAGCAGATAATGATAATCCGGGACTAATTAAAGTTGCTGATGGAGGAATGTTGTTTCTTGATGAAGTTCATTGTTTAAAACCTGAATGCCAAGAAAAATTATTTCTATTTATGGATAAAGGAAATTATCATGTTTTAGGAGATAGTGAAAACGAGTATCATAGTAATGTTTTTTTGGCTTTTGCGACAACAGAAAACCCTAAAGAAGTTTTATTAAAAACTTTATTAAGGCGTATTCCAATTCAAATGGAAATACCTTCTTTGTCTAAAAGAAGTAAAATGGAAAAATCAAATATTATTGTACGGTTTTTAGAAAATGAAGCGAAACATATTCATAAAGAAATTCGTATTGGTAATGTTGTATATGCAGCATTATTAAACAATGAATATGAAGGAAATATTGGAGAATTGAAAAATGTAATACAAGAAACCTGCATGAATGCCTTATATTCAAATAAGAATAAGGATTATATTGAAATAAATTCACTTTGTTTACCATCACGTGTACGCTTTAATAATCATATAGATAATAGTATTTTAGTAGGAAGAAATCAGTTATATTCCTTAAATGATTTAAAAAATAAATATGAAAATGAATTTCCTTTTAAAGAATATTCTAATAAATTATTAGAGTTATTAGAAAATTATTCAAAAGAAGAAATATCTATTCAGTCTTTTTTAGAACAAGCACTCAGTGAAACACAAACATATTCAAATGATTCTTTATTTAGAGAAAATAAAGAGAAATCTATAGATATTGCCTATTTTACAAATGTTATAAAAAAAATGGCAGAACTTATTAATGATAAATATCGTTGTGATTTTCAATCAAGTGAAATACTTACGTTATCATTACTTATTCAAGATTATTATACATATTATGTTATTGTTGAATCTTATTTCGATATTCATCAAGAAGGATTTCAATCTTTAGAAACGGTTGTTAAATCCAACTATTTTAGATCTTATGAAATCGCAAAATATTTAAATGAATTATGTGGTATTTATATTAATTTGAATTGGCACAATTATTTAACATCGATTTTTGCTTTATTTATAGAATCTTATCATGGTAATCGTGTTTTAAATCAAACCGTTGGAGTTGTTTTATCTCATGGTTATGCTACGGCATCATCTATCGCAGATGCAGTTAATCGTATGTTAGATGAATATGTTTTCGAGGCAATAGATATGCCATTAGATACATCTACGCAATTAATTATTAATAAATTGAATGTTTTTATTGAAAGTTATGGTGGAAATATTAAGAATTTAATATTGCTTGTAGATATGGGGTCTTTAGAAGAAATTTATAATGGATTAAATAATGTTTCAAAATCGAATATTGCAATCGCTAATAATGTTAATACACGATTTGCCTTATTTGTTGGAAAAGGAATCCTTGATAAAAAGTCTCTACAAGAAATATTTGATGAAAGTATAGAATATAGTCAAACAAATTATAAAATTATTAATTCTCAAAAGAAGGAAAAAGTAATTGTTTGTTCATGTGCAACAGGGTTAGGAACAGCTGAAAAACTTAAAGAAATCATCGAAGATTCTTTACCTGAACATTTACCTGTGAAAGTAATTACCTATGATTATACTTCTTTATTAGAAGTTAATTTAGAAGAAAAATTATTAAAGGATTATGAAGTTATTTGTGTTATTGGAACATTGAATCCAAAATTAAAGAATCTTCATTTTATTGCTATAGAAGAATTAATAATGAATAGTTCTTTAGATTTCTTAACCTCTTATTTTGCAGATGTTATTAGTCAAGAGGATATGGATAGTTTTCAAAAGAAAATGTTAAAGAATTTTTCACTAACAAATATAATAAATAATTTAACAGTATTAAATCCAACTCAACTTTTAGAAAGAGTTGCCGATGCAATAGATTTATTACAACAAGAAATGAAGACAACATTTACAAATAATACATGCTTTGGCTTATATGTTCATATATGTTGTTTGATGGAAAGATTAGTGACAAGAGAAGGCATTGAATCTTATCAAAAAGAATTATCTGATTGTAATGAAGATTTCATTAAATTTTATATGACAGTAAAAAAAGCTTTTAAGCAGGTTGAAAAATATTATCGTGTAGAAATTCCTATTGAAGAAGTGGAATTTATTAATATTTATATTCAAAATATGATGGTAAGATCATTTGATGAATATGAAGGTATGGAGGAATAGATATGAAAGAAAGTTTAATGATAGCTGTTTTTATTATCATTGTTTTCGTAGTATTACAATATATTGGTAAAAACATTGTAATGAAAAAAATGACAACATCTTTAGAAGAAGAAAAATATGATGCCTTTTTTAAAACAAGTCAAAGTATTTTATGTTTCTTATTTGTAAAGCCTTATATAAAAGAAAGTATGAAACTTTCTGCATATATTGCCCAAGAAGAAAGTGAAGAGGTAAAAAAAGAAATAGCCCTTATAGAAAATATGCGTATAAAACCTCAACAAAAATTAATGAGTATTTCAAATGCATTTTATTTCTTTTTAGGAAAAAGAGAAGAGGCATCATGTAAACAAATGTTAGACTATGTAAAAAAATTAGGAGATGAAAGAACCTATAATAATCTTAAAATCCAATATGATATCTTTATTTTAAAAGAAAGCAAACATATTGATGAAATTAAAAAGAAATTAGAAATTGCTCAAAGGAATAATATGCCTAATAAAGACTTAATGGTAGGTTCATTAGAGTATTTGATAGGATTACAATATTCTTATTTAAATGATAAGAAGAATATGATGAAGTATTTTAAACCAGCATTAATTCACTGTAAAGGAACGACATACGAAGTTGAAATGAATCAAGTCATCGAGAAAATGAATGAAAACATTTAAATATTTAGTAAATGGTTTAGAGGTAGAGGCAAAATATGACGAAGAAGATATTGATAAAGTCTATAAGCCTCTATTAAATCATTGGTATGATCTTTATAAACAAAAACAATGTCGTATTGTTATTTTTATTGCAGGATGTCCTGGTAGTGGAAAGAGTACTTTTGTTTCTTTTTTAGAGTATTTATTTAATCAAATGGATTTTGATTGTAAGTTGCAAACGGTAGGAATGGATGGCTTTCATTATTATAATGAAGAACTAGATAAAATGAATTTAAGGAAAGAAAAGGGAAGCCCCCGTACTTTTAATGTAGAAAAGTTAAAACAAAAGATTATTCAAACAAAAAAAGAAGACTGTTATTGGCCTTATTATTCAAGAAAATTACATGATCCTATAGAAAATCAAATTTTTGTACATAGTGAAATCATTATAATTGAGGGAAATTATTTATTGTTAAAAGATGAACCATGGAATCAGTTAGAAAGGTTATGTGATGAAAGTTTATTTTATAATGTGAATGTTGAAGAATTACAAGACAGATTGATTTTACGTAAGATGAAAGGTCATTTATCTAAAGAAGAAGCAATTGATTTTTATAATGCTTCTGATAAAAAGAATGTTGAAACAGTTATAAATAGAAGTAAAAAAGCAGATATTGTCTTAAATATTGCAAAAAACAGGGTATATTGACACTACCTTGTTTTTTTCGACACTAATTGGCATGAATTTTGCTATATAGGAAGTGAAAGGAGGAGTTAAATAATGAGTATTACTTTAGGAAGGATTGATTTTCGTTTATTACATGGGATCGTAGCAACAATGTGGGCCCCTCAATCAGGAGCACAACGTGTTATGGTTATTGATGATAAGGTGGCTAATGACCCTATTATTAAAGAAAGTATGCGTTTGGGTAAACCAGCAGGTATGGCTTGTTCAATCATTACTTTAGAAACAGCTATCAAAAATTTTAAAGCTGGTAAATATGACAATCATAAAGTATTTGTTGTTACAGAAAATCCAGAAACATTCTTAAAACTTCAAGAAGAAGCGGGGCAAAAAATTCCTCGCATTGTTTTAGGAATTACAAGAAATAATAAAGAAGGTACAGTTGTTAGCTCAAGAGCAAGTGTCCTTGATGATCAAAAAGAAGTTTACAAAAAAATTATTGAGAATGGTACAAAAGTAGATGTTCAATTTACAACTACTGATAAGGCTGAGCCATTAGAATCAAAAGTCAGCTTATAATAGAAAATAAAGGAGAGGAAATAATATGACTACTGTTCAAATTCTTTTGATTACACTAATAGCCTATTGGAAAATGACAGATACTGTCACATTACAATTATTTGCATTTAATACAATTATTTGTGGTTGGCTTGTTGGATTAGTTATGGGTGATCCAGCAACGGGACTTACAATTGGGGCTACTTTACAATTAATGTCTATGGGTGTTGTGGCTGTTGGAGGTTCATCAATGCCTGATTACCCTGTTGCAGCAATTATCGCTACTGCTATTGCATGTTCTACTGGACGTGGAATGGAAGCTGGTTTAGCTATTGGGCTTCCAGTTGCAATGTTAGGTGTTAACTTTGATGTTATTTATAAAATCTTCAATGGTTTCTTAGAACAAAAAGAAGTTTCTTTAATTGAAGAAGGCAAATTTAACTCTTTCTTACGTTTAGTTAAAGTTTCACCTATATTCTATGGTTTATGTTCAGCAGTACCTGTATTCTTATGTGTTGCAATTGGTCCATCTATCGTTAATGCTATTTTGGATTTCATGCCAACTTGGTTTACAACTGGATTATCAATTGCCGGAGGTTTATTACCTGGTGTTGGGATGGCAATGTTATTAATGTATATGCCATTAAATAAATACTGGTCATTCTTAATTGTTGGATTTGTTTTAGCTGCTTATTTATCAGTACCTACTTTAGGTATCGGTGCTGTTGGTTTAGCTGCTGCTTATGAAGTTTATAAAAAAGGATTAGCAACTGCAACTGCACCAGCAGGAGCTAGTTTCGGAGGTGAATTAGAAGATGAGTAAGGGAAAAGTATTAACTAAAAAAGATTGTCGAACTGCTGCTAAACGTTGGTTGATCGGTATTTCAACATTTAACTATGAAACACAATTAGCACCATCTTATGCTTTTGCTGTTTATCCATTACTTAGAAAAATGTATCCTGATGATGAAGATTTTAAAGCTTCATTGTTAAATGCAATGAGATATTATAATACAATGCCATGGATTTCACCATTTGTTATGGGTGCTGCCTTAGGTATTGAAGATGATGGTGGTGTAGAATCACTAGAAGCTGTTAATAACTTTAAAATTGGTATCATGGGTCCTCTTGCAGGTATTGGTGATACTATTGGTTGGGCAATGATTCCTACAATCTTTGGTTCAATTGCTGCAAGTATGGGTATGCAAGGAAATCCTTTAGGAATTTTCTTATGGGCTGCCTTTACCTTTGCATTCTTAGCTGTCCGTATTCTAGAAGTAGAATGGGGATATAATATGGGTATCAATGTTGTTACTAAGCTTGGTAAACAAATTACTGTATTTACAGAAGCATGTTCTGTTCTAGGTTTAACTGTTGTTGGATCACTTATTTCTTCAGTGGTTAAATTACAAACAGGTATTACATATACAAATGGTGATGTTACAATGAAGGTTCAAGAATTACTTGATGGTGTTATGCCTTCACTATTACCAGTTGCAGCTGTTGCACTTATTTATTATTTTATGAATAAAAAGAAAGTTAAAATGACACACATGATTTTGATTATCATCATTCTTTCATGGATTGGTGCTGCATGTGGAATCTTTACTGCATAATCTATAAATATTTGATTAAAGGAGTGAAAGCTCCGTTAATCTCATTCGTTATATAAAACATCAATAATATTTGATATAATTGAAGAAAGGAACTGTTTTGGCATTGCTATATATAATGTTCACTCTATTCCCTCCCTTGTGGATATAATAATATTTTATTTTTAGAAATAATTTTAAATGCCAAACTTTTGAACCAATTATACTAATGAAGATTGGAGAAGATTATGAGAAGATATATTATTGCTTCACATCATAAACTTGCTTATGGATTAAAAGATACCGTAGATTTTTTAACTAATGGAATCAAAAAGATTTATGATGTAAATGCTTATGTAGAAGATGTAGAAGATGGAGAAAAACCAATTGAAGAAGTCGTAAGTGAATTATTTGCTTCTTTTGATGAAAATGATGAAGTTTTAGTTTTTGCTGATATGATGGGTGGAAGTGTTTATCAAAAATTCTATCCATATATGAGTGATAAAGTACATGTTGTTTGTGGAATAAATTTACCCTTAACATTAGCACTTGTTTTAGAAAGTGAAGATACTCCTTTAACACAAGAACTTGTTCATCAATATGTTGAGGACAGTAAAAACCAAATTGTATATGTCAATGAAGTAAATTTTGCAGTCGATGAAGATGATGAATAGATAAGAGGAAATGATATGAAAATTAGTACAATAATTGAAAATATGAAAAAATATCATAAAGGATATGGAACAATTGATGAAGAAAAAACAAGAGATAAAGTGCTCTATGGAAATGTTGATCAAGAATGTACAGGAATTGTGACTTCTTGTTGGGCTTCTGTTGATGTTATTGAATATGCCATTGAAAAAGGAGCCAACTTGATTATCAGTCATGAAGCATTATTTTGGAATCATGGAGATCATCAAGAATGGCTAGAAGAATCAAAAAATAGTGTCTATTTAGAAAAAAGAAAACTATTGGATGATCATCAAATCGTAGTCTGGAGAGATCATGATTATATTCATTCAGGTATTCCTTATAAAGGAGACTATATTGATGGTATCTTCTTAGGTCTAGCTAAGAAAATGGGATGGGAAGATAAACTTATTGTTAATCCAATCAATGAATTTGAACCATCTTTATTATGTTCTACTGCCTATAGCTTTGATCATTCAATCAAAGCCAAAGATCTAGCCAAGGAATTAATTGATACCTGTCATTTAAATGGAATCAAATTGATAGGAAATTCAAATGCGGATATTAAAAAAGCAGCAGTGTTATTCCATGTATTTGGTGATGCTAATGAAGCCATTAAAAATACTGATAAAAGTGATGTCGATTGTCTGTTATCGATGGAACTTATAGATTTTACTTATGCAGAGTATCTAAGAGATAGTGGAATGTTAGGAAGAAATAGAGTTGCTTTAGGAATGGGACATTTTAATCTAGAAGAACCTGGAATGGAATATATGTTGGAATACTTAGATGAAGCGATAGGTGAACATATACCTGCGTGGTTTAAACAATCAGGAGACAATTATGAATATATGACAAAGGATTGTTGTCATGATCACTAATCCTTCTAATTTTAGAGATTTACATGATTGTTATGATTTTATAGAGGCAGGGCATCTCTATCGTAGTGCGCTACCTCGAAATCTTACGAAACAGGATTGGGACAAACTTTATAATTTAGGTATTCGTTATATTATTGATTTTCGCAGTGAATTTGAAAGAAAAGAAGATAGTTATGAATGTGATCAACGATTTCAACACTATAATTGGAGTGCTTTAAAACCGGAAACGGGAATCGATGATTTCTATTTTCCAAGATTGATTACCAAAAAATCTACAAAAGAAGAGGTTTATAATAGTGCCGGGTTTATTCGCAAAGGCTATAAAATAATGCCTTTTGATAATTTGGCCTATAAACAATTATTTCAATTAATAAAAGAAAAAGATGGAATACTTTTTCATTGTGGTTCAGGTAAAGATAGAACAGGATTATTTGCGGCATTACTATTAAAATTATTTGATTGTGATGAAAAGACAATATATGCAGATTATCTTTATAGTAATAAAAGTGTAGAAAAAGATTTAATGCCACGTCTTGTTCAATCAGATTTTACGGATGAAATTAAAGAGATGTTATTGTATGTTTGCAGTGTTCATGAAGAATTGTTGAAATCATCATTTGATGAAATATTAAAACGTTATTCTTCATTTGATGAATACTTTGAAAAAGAATATGCAATTGATAAAGAAGTAAAGGAAAACTTAATTAAGAAATATTGTCATGAAAAATAATATGCGCATTCAACTTGTTCCTAATTTAAAGTTGGAACAAAAACAAAAATATAATTCTACTCAAGAAAAATATCTTAAAATATTATCTTCATCCTATGAAGAATTACATCAATACATATTAGATAAGGCGTCAACAAATCCTTTAATTGAATATAATTCATCATTAGACCCAGATTTATTATTAGAATTTGATGATTATTCAAAACCTCAATTAAGAGATGTTCTTTTTGAACAACTTCATTTAAGTAATGAAAAATATGATGAAGATGTTTGTGATTATCTGATTTCTTGTTTAGATAGTAATGGTTATTTCAAATATTCCAAGGATGAAGTTATTAAAGAGAGTTTATGGGGCTTAGATTCTCTTAAATATCATTTAAAGTTATTAAGAAAATTGGAACCTTATGGATTATTTTCATTTAGTTTAAAAGAATGTTTAAGTATTCAATGTTTAATGAGTGAAAAAGCAGAAAGTGAAACAGGATTGATTTTATGTGATTATTTAGAAGAACTGGCAACACAACATTATCATGCGATTATAGAAAAAACAGAATTAACCCAAGAGGAAATAGATGAAGGATTTGATTTTATTAAAACGTTGAATCCTAAACCAGCAGCAAACTACGCACAAGAATCTACTTTTCTTATACCAGAGTGTAAAGTTTCTGTTGAAGGAGAAAATCTACAAGTAGAACTATTAAAATTTGATTTATCTATTACTGTCATTGATGATGATTCTTTAAAGAAGCAAAGAAAAGAAGCTGAGACACTTCTAAGTGCTTTACAAAAAAGAAATATGACACTCTTACAAATAATGAATGAAATGTGTCATGTTCAAAAAGACTTTTTTATTCATCGTGGAGAGTTAAAACATTTAACTTTAGAAATGGTTGCGGAAAAATGTGGACTTGCTATCTCAACAATTTCACGTGCAATTACACATAAATCTTTTGAATTTAATAATCAATATTATTCTATCAAAGAAATGTTTATTCACTCAGGAACTTTTATCAAAAATGATAAGGCTATAAAAAAAGAAATCACACAAATCATTGAAAAGGAAAATAAGTTAAAACCTTATAGTGATGAAAAAATAAGAAAACTTTTAGAAGAAAAAGATATTTATATTTCAAGAAGAACGGTTACAAAATATAGAGAAGAATGCTTTATTTATAATTCTAGACAAAGAAAAATTGAAAAAATATTATGGGAGGAAAAATGATGCAAGATCCAAGACCAATTAATACAAATATTAAAACAAAATTAATTAATCCTGAAAAAGAAAAACCATCAAGATGGTCTTTTTTGAAAATATTAAGAGAACATAGTGATTTAAGATTATTTTATCCAGAAATAAATCCTAATGCTGAAGTTTATAAAATGAGAGATAATCTTTATTGTATTTATTATGATGGAATTCATTGTGGAGAAATGTGGTGTTATCTTATTGATGGTCCACAAAAAGCAATGCTTATTGATACAGCATTTGGATTAGGAGATTTAAAAGGCTTAATTCATAAACTTATTGGTGATAAAGAAATTATTGTATGTAATACACATTGTCATATTGACCATGTATCAGGAAATAGTCATTTTGATAAAGTTTATTGTCACTATGCTGATCAAAAATATATTGAAGAACATCAAGGAAAAGATGTTGTAGATGAATTTGTTTATGATGAAAAAGGTGAATTAGGATATACTTGGTTTGATGCTAATGACCTACCACCATTTACTTCTTATGAAGTAGAAGGTGTCGAAAATCATCATCAATTTGATTTAGGAGATGGCTATATTGTTGAATTAATTCATTTACCAGGTCATACTCCAGGTCAATCAGGATATTTAGATCATCAAACAGGATGTTTCTTTATTGGAGATGTCACAAGTGCTTTTGGTGGCGAAGCATGGGATGTTTATCCAGAATTTTGTACAATCAATGCTTTAAGAGATGCTTTACAAGATTTTATGCCACGTTTAGAAGAAGTATCAGGAGTATTTCCAGGACATGGAACGATTGATTTACATCCAAAAACTTTAAAATATATTTTAGATACCGCAAATCGTGTTATTTATCATCCAGAATGGTATGATACAAAGGTTGATTTCTTTGGTACACCAATGTACGCTAAATTTATTTATCAACAAGGTAGTGATTTGAAATATACAAAGAGTGCTGTAATCAAAGAAGAAGATCCAGAAGAAAGAGAATTTTAAAAGAGAAATATATAAAAAGTGAGCTACATAATTTTAGCTCACTTTATCTTTTATATCTTTAAAATAATTATTTTTGCCCAATGCCTTTACAATAAGTTTGAACAACTTCATAATCTCTATCTAAAACAACAAGATCAGCATCATAACCAACGCCAATTGTTCCTTTACGATCATCAACATGTAAACATCTTGCTGGGTTTGATGTACATGCATTGATCGCGTAATTAACAGGAACTAAAGCATCTTCAATTAAGATTTTTAATCCTTTATTCACATTTAATGTAGATCCTGCTAAGTTACCAGCTTCTACTAAGTGTGCACTACCATCTGGATAAATAACAACTTCTTGTCCACCAAAATCAAATTTAGTACCTACAGGGAATCCTTTACACATTAAGGAATCTGTAATCATAATACTGTAATCAGGACCTTTTGAAGTAAAGAAATTATTTAAAGCTGCAAGAGTTGAATGATTTCCATCACAAATAATTTCTCCATACATATTTCTAATACGTAAAGCACCACCAACAAGACCATTTGCACGATGCGTAAATGGTGTCATTGCATTATAAACATGAGTCATACTTCTTGCTCCATGAGCGTATGCTTGAACAGCTTGTTCATAAGTTGCATTTGAATGTCCAATACTTACGACCACATTATTTTGACTACAATATTTTGTAAGAGCGTAATCTTCATCATTTTCAACAGCCATAGTAATATATTTAATTAAACCATGAGCAGCTTTTTGATATCTTTTAAATTGTTCAATATTAGGTTTTACACAATATTCTTCAGGTTGAGCTCCTTTATGTGCTTTATTTAAATAAGGACCTTCAAAATGAATACCTAAGATTTCTGCACCTTCATAACCTTCTTCTACGACTTTTGCGACATTACTTACCGCGTTTGTAAGAACTTCTTCACTTTGAGTAAGAGTTGTCGCAAGGAAAGAAGTAACTCCTTCATCAACGATTCCTTTTGCCCATTTTCTTAATCCTTCAGGATTAGCATCATTTGTATCAAAACCATAAGCTCCATGGCAATGAATATCAATAAAGCCAGGAAGAATTCTTAAATCTCCATAATCTTTCGTAACTTCTTTTTCATTGTAAGGATATATTTCTTTAATAATTCCATCTTCTAATTCTAATTGTGCTGGCGTGAATTGATCCGCAATCCAGACTTTTTTACTTTGTATAATCATAATTTCACCTCATCTTTATTATAGAACACTTTACTTATCTAGACAAGAAACAACTCCTCTTATTTCTAATAAAAATTCAATTTACCTTACCTCTAAATTAGTATATAATTAGAGTCATAATAAGGAGGAAGAGGATATGGATGAAAATTTACTTTTATCATTAATTGAAAACAACGCGAAAATGGAAGTCGTTGATCTTGCGGCCGCCTTAAACGAAACAGAAGAAAATGTTGATAAGACAATTAAAGATTTAGAAAAAAATAAAACAATCTATGGTTATCATACTTTGATCAATTGGGATAAAACAAATCACGATGTGTGTACAGCAGTAATTCAAGTAAATGCGAAACCTGAAAGAGATTATGGATATGATCGTATTGCAAAAAAAATCTATAATTTTCCAGAAGTAGATACAATGTATTTATTAGCGGGAAATTATGAGTTTTTATTAATTGTTAAAGGAAAAACAATGGTGGAAGTTGCTAAATTCGTTAATAGTCGTTTAGCAGTTATTGAAGGTATTGAAAGAACAGCCACAATGTATGTTTTGAAACAATATAAAAACATGGGTAAACTTGTTGAGGATGATAATAAAGATGCAGCAGAAAGATTATTGGTAACTCCATAATGGATTTTGAAAAAATTGTAAATCCTATTGTAAAGGATATTCCACCTAGTGGAATTCGTAAATTTTTTGATTTAGCTAATCAAATGGAAGGTGTTATTTCTTTAGGGGTAGGTGAACCTGATTTTGCAACCCCTTGGACAATTAGAGAAGCTGCAATCTATTCAATTGAAAAAGGAAAAACATTCTATACTGCTAATCAAGGGTTATTAGAATTAAGAAAAGAAATTTGTAAATATCAAAAAAGAAGATTTAATTTAGATTATAAACCAGAACAATGTATTGTCACTGTTGGGGGATCTGAAGGAATCGATTTAGCCTTTAGAACAATTATTAATCCAGGTGATGAAGTCATTTTATTACAACCAAGTTATGTTGCTTATACACCAGGTGTTGCACTTGCTGGTGGAGTAGTAAGAAACATTATTTTAACTGAAGAAAATGAATTTAAATTAACACCTGAACTTTTAAAAGAAGCTATCAATGAAAAAACAAAGGCCATTCTTTTAAACTATCCAAGTAATCCAACAGGTGGATTTATGACAAAAGAAGACTATGAAAAATTGGTACCTATCTTTAAAGAATCAGGAATTATGATCATAACTGATGAAATCTATGCAGAACTTTCTTATGAACATAAATTCTGTTCAATTGCATCTTTTGATGAAATCAAAGATCAAGTTATTTTAGTGAGTGGTTTTTCAAAAGCTTATGCGATGACAGGATGGCGTTTAGGTTATGTTCTTGCTAATGAATATCTTATTAAAATGATGAAAAAGATTCATCAATATGTCATTATGTCAGCACCAACATGTGCTCAATATGGTGCCATTGAAGCAATGAGACATTGTGACGAAGAAATTGAAAAAATGCGACAAGCTTATCTTGCAAGAAGAAATTTCTTAGTCAAAACATTTAATGAAATGGGACTTAAAACATTTACACCACAAGGGGCTTTCTATGTTTTCCCATGCATCAAATCAACAGGTTTAACATCGGAACAATTCTGTGAAGAATTATTAAATGATCAGTTAGTAGCCTGCGTGCCAGGAAGTGCTTTTGGTGAAGCTGGAGAAGGTTATATTCGTGTTTCTTATGCCTATAGTTTAGAAGAACTTAAAGCGGCAACAAAGAAAATTAGAAAATTCTTAGAAAATAAGGGAGTTATTTAACTCCTTTTTTTTGGTTTTAAAACAGATACAAATTAATCATAAAAATCATCATTTTCCTATAATATAGATAAAGAAAAGGGGATGATTTTAATGGTAGTTAAAAATTATGAACAAATGACAGATGTATCAATTATGGAAGTAAAAACGTATTTATTAATTCATAGTGATGGAATTTATCAACAAGATATTTATGATTTAATGAATACGTGTATTGATGTTTTTCAATTAAAAAGAAAATTAAATAAAAGAAAAGATATTCAATTATGGCTTTTTTCAAATATTAAAAGATATATTGATTGTAGTTTATCTTATAATGAAATGGAATATCATTTAGTCATGATGAATTTATTAATCAATCAACATTTTAAACCATTAGTCGAATATAAATATAATTTATTTTATTATATTTTAGATCATAGTGATTTTAATATAGAAATTTATTGTCTAGTAAGGCATTTGCTTATATTTAAAATGAATCAACTCAATCAAGTCATTTTAGGTATGACACATTATAAAATGATGAGTGATGAACAAACACATTATCAAGCAAGTCTTATTCTTTTATTAGAAAAACAATATAAACAAGCTTATTTTCATTTACCATTTGTTACAATAGATGAATCATTTAAACGCTTTGAAAAATCTCTTTATAATTATTCACCATCCCGTTATGAAATGTTGTATCATAAAGATAAGACATATTCCACATTGTATGCTAGATAGGAGATCATTATGGATAGACTTTATTACACATATTTAATTATTAAAGAATCTTTAGATTATATACCTGCTGTTGAAATAAAAAAACTACTTGAAGAAAACTATCAAATTAAAGTAGATATTAAAACAATTTATCAAGCAATTAGAAATATTAATGAATTATCTAAATATATTTATCAAAAAGAAATCATTAAAACTAAACATCGAAAAGGCTATAGTATTGATGAAGAATTTTTTAATGATGGACAATTTCAATATCTATGGGATAGTGTGCTTTTCAATAATGATTTAAATGAAGATGAAGTAAATGCTTTACTCACAAAATTACAAACTTTAAGTTCAAGTAAACAAATTTCACGTATTCAAAATCAACCAAGAAAAAATCAACCAAGAAATTATAATCTGCTTTTAAATATGACAACCGTCATTAAAGCAATTCATGAAAAGAAAAATATTTATTTTAAATATGTAAGTTATGAAATCAAAAGAAATAAGTTTGTAGAAATTGCGCATAATCATGGAAATCATAAAGAAAATAATGAATTCTATATTATTTCTCCTTATAAACTAATTCAAAGAGATTCTAAATACTATGTATTAGGTTATTTTAACCAACGACCTGATAAACTCTCTATTTATCGTCTTGATCGTATGCGTCTTGTAAGAAATCATAAAAGCCCTTTTGAAGAAGGGGAACAATTTGATTTAGAACAAGAAGTTGATCATATAAATATGTATGTTTCAGGACAAAAGGATACACTTGAAATTAGTTTTGATGAAGTGGTTTTAAGAGAAGTCATTGATCAATTTGGACAAGATCATCCTGTTAAAAAAGACTTTGAAAATCGCTATCATCTTACTATAGAAGATGTTCTTATTTCTGATGGATTGATAGGATGGCTCATGATGTTACAAGATCATGTAAAAGTTATTAAACCTTATTCTTTACAAGAAGAAATGAAAAAAAGAATTGAAAAAATGTTTATACAATATAAGTAGAGCTATCATTTCGATAGCTCTTTTGTCTTTTTCCAATCAATATCTTTGATTTGTTTAATGATAGATTTAAATAAATTTCTTTTGTCTTTTGGATAAATCGCATAATAACTGACATGTGCTTCATTATCGGTAATTGGAATTAAAATACGATTATCTTCTGCTTCTTCTATTTGAATTGTAATATCACTTCTAAAATTAGGTAAAGCGGACATCTTGGTAAGTTCATTAAAAACAGAAGGATCGTCTTGAAATAAAAGATGTGATTCAGGAATCATACGTTGACAAACTTCATTCCAAAAACCAATGCGTGAAAGAAGTAAAACACTTTGACCGTTTAAATCAGAAAAAGATATTTCTTTAAAAGGTGCTAAAGGATGTGCCGGAGGCACAGACAAATAAAGAGATTCATTTAAAAATTCTTGTGAAATATATTTTTTATCTTGTAAAGGATGATGTAAAACGATTAAAGAATAATCTCCTTTTTCTAGTCCTTCAATCAATATATTTTCATCTTGAACTAGAGTACTTTCAATTTGGGCTTCTATGTTATTTGATAAAGCATATTCAACACCCCATAAAGGAGCTGGTGCACAAGAACCAAAAGAAATATGATTTTGACTTAGTTTTGTAAGTTCTTTAATCATTTCTTCTCGTTTAGCAAGCAACTTTTGCGCAAATTCTACCGCAAGTTTTCCGTTTTCATTAAGTTCAATTTTATTTTTCTTACGATCAAATAAAGAAAGTCCTAAATCATCTTCTAATCTTTGCATGGATCTTGTAAGTCCAGGTTGAGAAATCAACAATTCCTCAGCGGCTTTTGAAATGGTTTTATTTTTCGCAATGGCAACAAGATGTTCAAGTTGGTTAAATTCAATCATAGTTTCACTTCCTTTTTCGTTATTATAACACACTATGACTTTGAGTCATAGTAAGATAATTGAATGATAATGTACATTTTGTAAGCGGTATATTAAAATAAGAATAGGAAAAAGGAGAAGTGATAAAATGAAAGTATTAATAATTAATGGAAGTCCTCGTCCAAGAGGAAATACAAAGATTGCTCTTGATGAAATGGTTAAAATCTTTGATCAAGAAAGTATTGAAAGTGAAATTGTACATATTGGAAATAAAGATATTCGAGGATGTATTGCCTGTATGTCATGTAAAACAAAATTGGGTCATTGTGTTTTTGATGATTGTGTCAATGAAATTGCTCAAAAGTTTGAAGAAGCAGATGGACTTGTGGTTGGAACGCCGGTTTATTATGGCTCTGCCAATGCAACCTTAATTGCTTTTCTAACAAGACTGTTCTATAGTACACCGTTTGATAAAACCATGAAGGTTGGAGCAAGTGCTGTTGTCGCAAGACGTGGAGGGATTTCTTCAACTTATGATGAAATCAATAAATTTTTTGCTATTTCAGGAATGCCAATTGCTTCTTCACAATATTGGAATTCTATTCATGGAAGAGAAATGGGAGAAGCAAGTCAAGATGAAGAAGGATTACAAACAATGCGTGTTCTTGCTAGAAACATGTCATTTTTAATGAAATGTATTCATGATGGTAAAGAAAAATATGGCTTACCAGAAAAAGAAGAATTCCATCGTACAAATTTTATTAGATAATAAATGAAAGGTGTGAGGATAAAATGGATGAAAAATATATGTCGAGTGTATTTAAAGAATGGATAAAAAATCATGAAACAAAGGATTATCAAATCATTGAAAATAATCAAGATTGTATTGAGTTAAATACGGATTATGGTAAGGCGGAAATTCATTTTACTGATGTGACAGAAGGAACAATTGTTGAATTTAATATTGTTTCTTATAAAGATCAAGAAGTTAAATTTTATCTTCATTTTGAATTGAATGATGAAGATCATGCCCATCAACTTTATGATGAGATGGTTGAAACATTGATTGAATTAAAAAATAAAAAAACATTGAAAGTATTGCTTTCATGTTCATCAGGATTGACAACATCAATGTTTGCTTCTAATTTGAATTCAGTTGTGGAAATGTTAGGAGAAGATTATCATTTTGAAGCTGTTGCTTATACAAATATTTATGAAGAAGTAGAAAACTATGATGTAATCTTGATTGCTCCACAAATTGGCTATCTATTAAAACGTTTAAAAGAAAGCTTACCAGATAAACTTGTTTTACAAATACCTACGGCTATTTTTGCTGGTTATGATGCCATAGGTGCCATTAAATTTATTCAAAATGAAATTGATCAATTTCAAAAAGAGAAAAAAGAAAAACAAGAAATAAAATGTCATTGTTGTAAACATTATAATAGACGTATTTTATCAATTGTTTTATCTGCCAATAGAGCACAAACACGTATTTATTATCGTATTTACGATAATAATGATATTATGGACCAACAAATAATTATAAAACCTACATTAAATACGAATGATCTTTATGATGTGATTGATACTGTTTTATTGAAGGTTAAACATCTTGATGCGATTGCTATTGCGATACCGGGAATTATTAAAGAAAATGATCATTTGCGTTCTTCTATTGATGGAAAAGATATTGATCTTAAAAATGAATTAGAAAAGAAGTATCATATTGATGTTGTCATTTCTAATAATGCCAATGCGGCGGTTGTAGGTTTTTCACTAGAACATAGTGAATACAAAAATATTATTTTCCATTCACAACCGTTTGGCTTTGGTGTTGGTGGACAAGGTATTTTAGTCAATGGTCAAGTTGTTTTAGGTAAAGAAGGAATTGCAGGAGAAATACGTTTCTTTTTAAGAAGAATGCAGTTATCTGATGATTGTGAAAAACTTGCTTGGCACCAAACGGGTGTAAAAGAACTTGTCATAAAATCACTTTTACCAGTTATTTCTATCATAGGTCCTGAAGCTATTGCACTTTTTTCACCCATGACACCAGATAAAGAAGAAATAAAAGAAGGTTTATTATCATTTATTCCTCAAGAATTTCTCCCAGAAATTTATATCATAAAAGAATCTTGGTATTATATGCTTGATGGAATTACAAAGTTATGTTTAGATGATTTAAATGAAAACGAACAAGTTTAATTTTGTTCGTTTTGTTTATCTAAATTAATTAAATTACTTACATAAGGTTTTTTACCACTTAAAACATCATCATAAAAGTTTTGTTTCCAATCAATATAATCAATACTTTCTTCAAGTTGTTGAATCGTATCTTCAAGACTTTTTCTTTTTTTAGAAAGCATTTCTTTGCGTATTTCAATTGTAGAAGGTCCTTGTAAACAAAGTTCTAAGTATTCTTTCATTTCTTGAATACTAAAATCACATTTCTTTAAACAAGAAAGATCTTTGATCCAATTTACATCATGTTCATCAAAAATACGACGATTATTTTTATCTCTTTTTACGTTGGGAACAAGTCCTTCATTACAATAATACTTTAAAGTTTGATAAGTCATATCGAGTTTACGACAAACTTGCATCATTGTGTACATAAAAATCACCTCAAAAAAATTATATTCTTCTTGACCGATAGTTACAACCGTAAATTATAATCACATTGTAATAGATAAGAGATAAAGGGGGCTTATAAAATGCAAACATTTAATTATTCTTATCCAGTAAATGTTTATTTTGGAAAAGGAAGTGCAAAAACTGCTTTTTCAAATGAATTAAAGAAATATGGAAGTAAAGTTTTATTAGCTTATGGTGGAGGTTCTATTAAGAAAAATGGAATCTATGATGAAATTGTTTCTTTATTAAAAGAAGAAAACAAAGAAGTAATTGAATTTAATGGGATTATGTCCAATCCAACATATAAAAAAGTGCAAGAAGGAGTCGAACTTGTAAAAAAAGAAAAAATTGATTTTATTTTAGCTGTTGGTGGAGGAAGTGTTATTGATTGTTGTAAAGTCATTTCTAGTCAAGCAGTTATTGATGAAGATATTTGGGATTTGGAATATGTTCATGGTAAATTTCCAACAGAAGGGATTCCAATGGGTGCCATCGTGACAGCTTCAGGAACAGGTGCTGAAATGAATGGTGGGGCTGTTATTACTCATGAAGAAAAGAATTGGAAAGGTGGTATCTTTGCTTCAACTGCTGATTTTGCAGTTCTTGATCCAGCTTATACATTGACGGTTCCATCAATGCAAGTATTATCAGGTGCCTTTGATACATTAAGTCATGCTTTAGAAACTTATTTAGGAAATTCAGATCAAGACAATGTATCAGATGATGTGGCCTTAGCCATTATGAAAAATACCGTTGTGAATATGAGACGTTTATTAAAAGATATCAATGATGAGCAAGCAAGAAGTAATTTAATGTGGGATTCAGCCATGGCTGAAAATGGTATTTTAAAATGTGGTCGTCAAACAGACTTCCAAGTGCATCAAATTGAACATCAATTAGGAGCTTTTACGGATTGTAATCATGGACAAGGTTTAGCCGTTATTCAACCTGTTTATTGTTATCATATTTTAAATGATGCCAGAGAAAAATTAACACGTTTTGCCCAAGTTGTGTTTGATCAAAAAACAGCTGAAGAAGGTTTAGAAGCACTTCAAAACTTTATTAAAGAATGTCATTTACCAACAACTTTACCTGAATTAAAATCTAAAGTTGAAATCACAAATGATTTATTAAAGAAAGTGGCAGATACAACAAACCTTATCAAAACAAATCCTCGTACTCTTACTAAAGAAGAAGTCTATGATATCTTATTAGAATGTATGTAAAAAGTTATCTTCGGATAGCTTTTTTTGTATAACTGACAGTTATAGTGATATGATTTATTGATATTGTACTTTTGTTTCTTTGAAATCTACAATAAAGATGTAAGGAGGAACAAGATATGGAATATATAACTTTGGCTAATGGTTATCAACTACCGATGTTAGGATACGGTACTTTACATATACCTCCTAAACAAACAAAAGAATGTGTTTTAAAAGCCTTTGAAGCTGGTTATCGTTTGATTGATACGGCCGCTTCTTATCAAAATGAAAAAGAAATAGGGGAAGCCATTAAAGAATCAAAACTTAAAAGAGAAGAAATCTATTTGACAACAAAGGTATGGGTTCAAGATGCCGGTTATGAAAATACGTTACAGGCATTTCATCAATCATTAGAAAACTTAGGAGTTGATTATTTAGATCTTTATTTAATTCATCAACCCTATGGTGATTATTATGGCTCGTGGAAAGCTATGGAAGAACTTTATCAACAAGGCAAAATCAAAGCAATTGGTGTTTGTAACTTTTCACCAGAAAGATTCATGGATCTTTATATGAATAGTTTGATACACCCTATGATCAATCAACTTGAGTTTCATCCCTTCTATCAACAAAAAAATCAAAAATGTGTTTTAAAACAATGTGATTGTCTGTTAGAAGCATGGGGTCCTTTAAATGAAGGACAACGTGATATCTTTCATCATCCAATGTTATTAGATATTGCGAAAAAACATCAAAAATCAGTTTCACAAATTATTCTAAGATGGCATCTAGAAAATCACATTATTGCCATTCCTAAAACCACACATTTAAAGCGTATGAAAGAAAATATAGATATTTTTGATTTTCAGTTAGATAAAGAAGATAAAAAACAAATAGAACAACTTGATTTAGGTTATAGTGAAATTATTGATCATCAAAATTATATGACCGCAAAATGGCTTAATAAATATAAAATACATGATTAAAAGGAGAAAGGAATATGTTATTTTATTTTACAGGTACAGGGAATAGTTTGTATGTGGCGAGACAAATTGAAGAAAAGCCCATCAGTATCCCTCAAATCTTACATCAAGAAAACTTAAATTTTAAAGATGAAAAAATAGGAATTGTTTATCCTGTTTATGCAGGAGAAGCACCCAAAATTGTTTTAGAGTTTTTAGAAAAGGCAACATTTGAAACAGATTATTTCTATTTGATTTTAACTTATGGAAAAGATGTCACAGATGCTCCTGAATGTATCGCACGCTTATTAGAAGAAAAAGGAAGACATGTAAATTATATTCATTCTATTTTAATGGTAGATAACTACTTACCATCTTTTGATATGAATGAACAAAGAGCAATGAATAAAAATGTTGAACAACAAATCCAACAAGCACTTCAAGATATCCAAAATAAAAAAGAAGAAATTCCTGAAGCAACACAGGCAGGAAGAGATTTCCATGCTTCTGCCAAAGAAATCTTTGCGAAAAATCCAGAACTCATTAATGGTGAACAAATTACGGTAACTGATAAATGTGTTGGCTGTGGTATTTGTACAAAGGTTTGTCCAAGAGGTCTTTTCTATATTGAAGATAAAAAGGCTAAAAGAAAACAAAATACCTGTGAATTTTGCTTAGCATGTGCACAAAACTGTCCATCAAAGGCCATCATCACAAAATTGAAAGACATCAATCCTAATGCACGTTATAGACATGAAAAAGTAAGTCTAAAAGATATTATTGAAGCAAACCAACAAGTATAACTTCCAGTTATACTAACATGCACTATTTATATTGTACATTTATAGAATTTAAAACTAAAATAAAGATAGATATTGGAGGAGATAATAATGAAAACATTTGAATTAAATAATAAACAAACAATCCCAGCAGTAGGATTTGGAGTCTTCATGATTCCTAATGATGGACCTACTTATGATGCAACTTTAGCTGCTTTAAAAGCAGGATATCGTCATATTGATACAGCTGCTGGTTACTGCAACGAAAGTGATGTAGGAAAAGCAATTAAAGATAGTGGTATTGATCGTTCAGAAATCTTTATTACTTCTAAATTATGGTTACAAGATTATGGTTATGAAAATGCGAAAAAAGGTATTGAAACTTCTATGAAATTATTAGGAGTAGATTATATTGATCTTTATTTATTACATCAACCTTATGGTGATTATTTAGGAGCTTGGAAAGCTTTAGAAGAAGCTTATCAAGCAGGTAAAATCAAATCTATTGGTATTTCTAATATTACTGTGAACTTATGGAATAAATTTAAAGACGCTATGACTGTAATGCCAGCAGTTAACCAAGTAGAATTTAACCCATTTGTTCAACAAAAAGAATTAAGAAAAGTAATGGCTGAAAACAATATTCGTTTAGAAGCATGGTATCCATTAGGACATGGAAATAAAGATTTATTAGAAAATGAAACAATTGTTTCATTAGCTAAAAAATATCATAAAAATGCTGGTCAAATTATCTTAAGATGGATTTATCAAGAAGGAGTTATTTCTTTACCTAAATCTACAAATGAAGAAAGAATGAAAGGAAACATTGATATCTTTGATTTTGAATTAACAGATGAAGAAATGAAAGCAATGCAAGCCTTAGATACAAACAAACCATCTCATAATCCTGAAGATCCTGCCAACGAAACACGTTTAATGGGATTAAAAATTCATGACTAATTTTATTACTTTAAACAATGGGTACCAAATCCCTCAACTTGGATTTGGTACCATTCAACAATTTGGTAAACAAATTGAAGACAATGTATCTTTTGCCTTAAACCATGGCTATCAACTCATTGATACAGCCAACCGTTATGGAAATGAAGTTGAAGTAGGAAAAGGTTTAAAACAATCAGGATTAAAAAGAGAAGATTATTATTTAGAAACAAAATTAGGACCTACACTTTATGAAAATGATCACGCTATTGATGATACTTTAAAAAGATTAGGCGTAGACTATATTGATGTTATGATTTTACATCATCCCGTTAATAATTATATCTATGCTTATAAGATGCTAGAAAAAGCCTATAAAGAAGGAAAAATCAAAGCGATTGGACTTTCTAATTTCCAAGTTTCACAAATTCAAGAAATCATGGATCAATGTGAAATACCACCAATGATTATGCAAGTAGAATGTCATCCTTATTATCCAGCAGAACATGTATATGATTTTTGTAAAAAAAATCATATACAACTTCAATCATGGTACCCTCTAGGACATGGAAATAGTGATATGTTGGAAGAGGCAATCTTTATAGAACTTGCAAAGAAATATCATAAATCAACGGTACAAATTATTTTAAGATGGCATCTTCAAATGGGATTTGGTCTTGTTCCGGGAAGTAAATCATTAGATCATATTGAAGCGAACGCACAAATCTTTGATTTTGAACTAACAGATGAAGAAATGAAAGAAATTGAAAAAGTGAATAAACATACACAATTTTATAAAGTGACTAAAGAATCTTTACAAAGACTTGCCACAACAAAATGTAATTTTGAAGAAGGAGAATAATTATGGAATACAAAACATTAAATAATGGAGTGAAAATGCCAGTTGTTGGTTTTGGTGTTTTCCAAGTTAAAGATGAAGAAGAATGTAAAAGAGTTGTTTTAGATGCAATCGATGCAGGATATCGTTTAATTGATACTGCACAATCTTATGGAAATGAAGAAGCTGTTGGTAAAGCAATTCAAGAAACAAGTGTACCAAGAGATGAATTATTTATTACTACTAAAGTATGGATTTCTAATTATGGTTATGAAAAGGCAAAAGCTTCTGTAGAAGAATCATTAAAGAAAATGCAATTAGATTATTTTGATTTAGTTTTATTACATCAGCCATTTAAAGATTATCATGGAGCTTATCGTGCTTTAATTGATTTATATAAAGAAGGAAAAATTAAAGCTATTGGTGTATCTAACTTCTATCCAGATCGTTTAGTGGATTTAGCTTTAGATACAGAAGTTGTACCAGCTGTTAACCAAGTAGAAGTGAATCCTTTCCATCAACAAGATACAGCTTTAATTTACAATACAAAATACGGTGTACAATTAGAAGCATGGGCACCATTTGCGGAAGGTAAAAATGGTATCTTCACAAATGAAACACTTGTAGAAATTGGAAACAAATACAATAAATCAGTTGGACAAGTTATTTTAAGATGGCTTGTACAAAGAGGAATTGTTCCTTTAGCTAAAACAGTCAGAAAAGAAAGAATGCAAGAAAACTTAAATATCTTTGATTTTGAATTAAGTGAAGAAGATATGCAAACAATTACTTCACTTAATAAAGACACAAGTTCATTCTTCTCTCACTATGATCCAGCAACTGTAGAAATGATTTGTGGTTTAAAACGTTAAAAAAGAAAAACATATGCATTATAGTGTGCCTGATACTTTTAAGTAGCTATCTCTATATAAATAAAAATTCAGACATTCAATCTCAAAAAAACTCTAAAATTCAAATAACTACAGGTACTAAATATTATAAGAATTTTTCGTTGGATAACGTATTCCAAGACGATCAATATGGAGATATACACTATAATGCTTATATTCCTAAAGCGTATGATAAAAGGCAATCATATGCTTTATATATAACCTTACCAGGTTATCAAGGTTTATATTTTCAAGGTGTTGGAAAAAATTTAGAGACAGAAGAATTTGGCTTTGTAAGTCAAAACTATAACGCTCAAATGATTGTTTTAGCACCACAATTAGAAGATTGGGATGAATTATCAGCCAATCAAACGATTGCTTTGACAAAATATTTTTTAAAACATTATAACATTGACAAAAATAAAGTTTATATTAGTGGTTATTCTGGTGGTGGCGAAACGCTTTCTTGGATTTTAACGAATGAGCCTGAACTCTATAGAGCTGCTTTAATGTGTTCTTCAAAATGTGATGGGAATTTTAATAAAGTTGTCAAAAATAAAACACCAATTTATTTTGTGATTGGTGAAGAAGATGAATACTATGGTTCAACTCCTTTTAAAGAAGCTTACCAACAAATTGTAAGTTTATATAAAAAAGAAGGATTAAATCAAGAAGAAATAGATCAGCTTGTTATTTTAGATGTGAAAAATAAAGAATATTTTACAAGTCAAGGCATAACAAATGAACATGGATATGGCGGTCATTTATTTGCGAATGATGAACATATCATGGGATGGCTATTCAATAGATAAAAAAGATTGTAACCGTTTTAATTTTGTGATATCATGTTCGAGTAGTTTATAGGATAGTGATTGTTTAAGTACAAGCTAAACCTATTTATTGCCACCCTTTTTAAGTGCGCAATAAATAGGTTTTTATTTTGGAGGGGTGATTATGGAAATAAGCAAAGTTTTAAACAACAATGTAGCTGTCGTTATTGAAAATAACGAAGAAAAGATTGTGATGGGTCGAGGAATCTGTTTTAAAAAGAAAACAGGGGATACGATAGAACCAGAGATAATTGATAAAGTTTTTTATCTACAAAACCAAGAAGTTTTAAGTCGATTTAAAGAACTTGTTGTGGATATTCCTTTAGAATATTTAGAAATTGGTGAAGAAATCATGGATGAAGCAAGATTGAGTTTAGGAAAAGCTTTAAATGATAATATTTATATTTCTATGGTTGATCACATTTATACAGCTGTTGTTAGAGCAAAAGACAATATTTTAGTGAAGAATGCTTTATTATGGGATATTCAAAGATTTTATAAAGAAGAATATCAAATAGGGAAAAAGGCTCTTGAAATTATTGAAAAGAAAACAGGTGTGCTTTTACCAAATGATGAAGCAGGATTTATTGCTTTACATATTGTCAATGGACAATTAGATGAAGATGTTCATGACATGTATGAAATTACGAAGATCATGCAAGAAATCGAAAATATTGTACGTTATCACTTCAAGATAGAATTTAATGAAGAAAGTGCTTATTACTATCGTTTTATTACCCATTTGAAATTTTTTGCACAACGTTTAGTTGAACACAAAAAACAAAACAAACAAGAAGATGATTTGTTGGAAGTGGTTCAAGTAAAATATGTCAATGCCTATCAATGTGTCGAAAAAATTGCGATGTACATAAAAAATCAATATAACTATGAACTTTATGACGAAGAAAAACTTTATTTAACGATCCATATACATCGTGTAGTTTATCTTGGAAATAGTCATTAATTGGATGGTGACATTAAGTTGGCCAAACCTTCAAATTTCAATACTTAGAAAGATGGAGGAAAATTATGAGTAAGTATGAAAATTTAGCCAAAGAGATTTTGGAAAATGTTGGTGGAAAGGAAAACATCAACAGCTTAACACATTGTGTTACAAGATTACGTTTTCGTTTAAAAGACGAATCAAAAGCCAATGATGAAGCATTAAAAAATAACCCAGGTGTTGTCACTGTAATGAAATCAGCAGGGCAATATCAAGTTGTTATTGGAAATCATGTACCTTTAGTATATGCAGACGTATGTGAACTTGCAGGTATTAGTAATGGGACTCAACAAGTAGAAGAAGAAGCACCACAAGGACTTTTCAATAAGTTAATTGATATTATTTCAGGATGTTTCCAACCTATCTTAGGGCCATTATGTGCAGCAGGGATCATTAAAGGTTTAAATGCTTTATTAGTATTTATTTTAGGATCAAGTTTCAATAATAGTGGAACTTATATGATTTTAAATGCAATTGGTGATTCTATTTTTAACTTTTTACCAATTATTTTAGGATATACAGCAGCTAAAAAATTCAATGTCAATGTTATTGTCGGAATGATTATTGGAGCAACACTTTGTTATCCAACAATTCAAACAGATACATTATCAGCTGCAGGAAAAGCAATTGGAACATTACCATTCATTGGATCTTACTATACAAAATTTATAGGTATTCCATTTGTTTCAGGTAACTATACAAGTACTGTTGTACCAGTTATCTGTATTGTTGCTTTAGCAGCTCAAATTCAAAAGATTGCGAAGAAATTCGTACCTGAAATGTTACAAAACTTCTTTGTTCCATTCTTTGTTTTAATTATTTCACTTCCAATTGGTTTATTAGTTATTGGGCCAGTTGTAAGTTTATTAACAACAGTTTTATCAAATATGTTTGCTGGACTTTATGCTTTTTCACCAATCGTAACTGCTTTTGTCATTGGTGCATTATGGCAATGTTTAGTTATCTTTGGTTTACATTGGGCACTTGTACCAATGGCGATGGTTAATATTGGAAATTTAGGATATGATACAATTTTACCAGGTATGTTAGGAACAACATTTGCGGCAACAGGTGTTCTTGCAGCGATGTATTTAAAATTAAAAGATGAAAATAAAAAAGCACTTGCAATTCCAGGTGTGATTTCAGCATTTTGTGGGGTAACAGAACCAGCTATTTATGGTTTCTTATTACCTGAAAAAACACCATTTGTCTTCTCTTGTATTGGTGGAGCTGTTGGTGGTGCTATCATGGGAACAGTTGCAGTAAAACAATATGTTATTGGTGGTCTTGGAATCTTTAGTGTTGTAAACTTCATTTCACCAAAAGGAAATGCGACAGGAATGATTGTTTCATTAATTGCGGGAGCTGTTTCATTAGTTGTTGGTTTTGTTTTAACAATGATTTTCTATAAAACAAACGATCAACAAGTTGAAAATAAAGAAGTGACAAAATTAGAAGAAGAAACAATTTTAGCTCCAATTAAAGGAGAAGTAAAACCAATCGAAGAATCAAGCGATGCTGCTTTTGCCTCAGGTGCCTTAGGAAAAGGTGTTGTGATCTTACCAGAAGAAGGAAAAGTTTATGCTCCTGTAACGGGTACAGTGACTGTTTTATTCCCAAGTTTACATGCAATTGGTATTACAAGTGATGCAGGCGTTGAATTACTTATTCACATTGGTATTAATACCGTGCAACTTAATGGTGAAGGATTTACTGCCCATATTAAACAAGGGGATCAAATTAAACAAGGTCAATTACTTGTTGAATTTGATATGAATAAAATTAAAGAAGCTGGTTATACTTTAGAAACTCCTGTTTTAGTCACAAATTATGCAGATTTAAAAGAAGTTAAAAATACAAATGCTTCATCTGTACAATTACAAGAAACTTTAATGGAAGTTAAATACTAAAAATAAAGGTATTGGAGGGATCATATGAATAGACCATATGTCATATGCCATATGTTACAATCAATAGATGGAAAAATTGCCGGTGGTTTCTTTAGAGAAAAACAAACATTAGAACTTGCAAAGATTTATAGCGATATTTCTAAAGATTATAATGGGGATGCGATTATTTATGGAACAACAACTGCTAAAGAAATGTTTTCAAAACAAAAATTAACTCAAACCTCAATAAATACTCAATTACCAAAAACAGATTATGTATATCAAGATGATAAACATCAGTGGATTGTTGTCATTGATCCTCAAGGAGAAATCATTTGGGATGAAACTGTTTATCAAAATACAAGACTTAAAGATAAAAATTTAATTGTGATTCTTACAGAAAATGTTTCCAACCAATACCTTAATACTTTAAGAACATTAAATATTTCTTATTTATTTGTAGGTAAAGAGGAAATAGATTTAAGACTTGCATTAGAAAAACTTTATAATTTATTCTCTATTAAAAAGCTTTTATTACAAGGCGGAGGAATTACTAATACCTACTTTATTAAAGATGATTTAATAGATGAATTAAGTCTTGTTGTTTCTCCTGTTTTATCAGGAGAAGAAAAACAACCTAATATTTTTGAAGATTGTCATGAATACATAGGTCAAACATTTGATTTAAAACAAAGTGATCTTTTAATGAAATCAGGTTTATATTTAAAATATGTAAGAAAATAGTGGGACTCAGGTCTCACTTTTTTGTATAACTTATAGTTATAGTGGTATGAGATATCGATAATGTACTTTTTTGATATTTCTCGTTAAAATAAAAATAAGTATAAAAAGAACAATTCTATTCTTTTGGAGAGAAAATATGTATATTATTGATAAATTAGAACTAATTCAACAAACGCATAATATTCAAACAATCGAATATGTTTTATCTAGATATTTATTATCCAATTTATCCACGATAGAAAAAAAGAATTTAAAAGAAATAAGTATAGAGACAAAAATATCTCAAGCATCGATTATTCGCTTTTGTCAAAAAATAGGCTATAAAGGAGTTACACAATTTATAAATGACCTTTATTTAGAAGCAAGTGAAGTTAAAAGTAAAATGCAGTTCTTTGAAAATCATGATTTACAAATTTTAGATACAATGATATTAGATTTTTTAAAAGAATGTGAACAAGCAGTATCATTGCAAATTGATCGAATTTGTGAAAAAATAAAAAGTAGTCAAAGAATTATGTTTTATGGACAAAAAGATTTTATAAACTGTTTTCAATATTTTGTTTCTTATTGTCATTTTAATCAAAAAGAAGTTATTACAAGTATGTCGTTATCTAAAGAAAATCAAAAAGAATTATTTGATTCTTTAGATGAAAATGATTTGATTATTATTATTGATCCTTATGTTAGCTGGAATACTTTTAAGGAGCTTGTATTTATTCAAAATGATGCTATTAATAGCATTAATAAAACTCCTGCACAAATTATATATATAGGACAAAATAGTCAAAATGAAACAGATATTTGTTTATCTTTACCTTATACATATTATGATTATTTCTATAAAATATTTTTTAATAAACTTGATATGATATTAACTTTAAAATTAAAGGGGTGATAAAGTGAATACGGTTATATCTGTCATGTTGTTATATGTTTTTAATTCATTTCATCAAGATGCTTATTCTTTTATAGCACAGTATATATTAGAACATATTAATGAAATTGAAAAAATTTCAATAGATAAATTAGCTTATGAATGTGGAACAAGTACAACAACAATTAATAAGTTTTGTAAACAACTAGGGTTAGATAATTATAAACATTTAAAAGGGATGTTGATTAATACGAAAGAGGGTAGAATAGAACAAATTAAAAAAAGATATCGACAATTTAATAGCGAACAGTTTTATTCAAGAATAGGATTGAAAGACAATATTGATGATTTTAATGGTTGTATAGAGCGTGTTGTGGATTTGATTTATAACGCGCGGAAGATTCATATGATAGGTGCTGTTTACCCTTTATCGTTAACTCTTAATTTTGTAGAAGATATGATTTTGTTTGGCAAAGATTTTTGTTTTGAACAAATTGGTTTTAAAGAAAATAAAGCTAATTATCAAGAAAATGATTTGATTTTTTTAATTACGATTACAGGAAGAATTGTTACTTTGAATAAACATTATTTTTTAAAGCTTAATAATACCAAAGTAAAAAAAGTGGCTATTTCACAAAATATGATGTTTGATAATATTTTTAACTTTGATGAGTTTATTCAACTCATTAATACACATCATAATGAAATAGAAAATTCAATTGTAATAGAAATATTGAATTATATTAAGTTTGTGTATTTTAATAAATACACAAATTATTCACTCTAACATTTAGAAAAATCATATATTTTTATCATTTTATAAAATAACTTGTTATAAAAATAATAATTTTACTTATGGGATTTATTGCACTTTTCTCTCATTGAAAGCGCTTTTGTTTTTCGAGTATCCTATATTTAGGAGGATAAGAATATGAAAAATATTAAAAAGAAAAGACTTGCAACAATGTCATTAAGTGCAATGATGATATTGGGAATAGCAAGCCCATTGTCTTTATCGGTTGAAACAGTAAGAGCATTAGAAGAAAATAACAAAACTAATAATAGTATTGTAACTAAAATTGAAAACAGCGAAACTGATTCAAAACAGGCAACATCTTATAAAGAAGGAGTAACAATTAAAGAAAATACAAAATTTACAAATACAGATTCTAAATATATGGCAACCTTTACATATGTTGCGGACAAAGATTTAGAAAAAGTTACTGTTACAGGAGGTTTTGGTTTTTTTACTAGTGAAGCAGCTAAAGATTATTTAAACAATGGAAGTACAGGAACTATTACGCCTGTTTCACCAGAAAACTTTAAAAATGATGGCTCTATGTTTACTACGGGACATTTAGTAAGTCCAGGGGGATATGTAGAAATTGAAATGACAGAGATTTCAAATCGCGTTTGGAGTGTAGATGTACCACTTCCAAATGGGCAATACTACTATAAATATAATTTATATAGTAATGCTCAAGGAAGATATGATGAACAAATTTTAGATCCTGCTAATCTACCTTTAACAGTTGGAAATAATAGTAGTGGTTGGAGTTTGTTTTATATAGGAGATAAGGAAAATTGTTTGGATGGTCAAGAGTATACTTTCCCTACTGATGTGAAAAAGGGTGAAGTAAATTATATGACGTATACTGCTGTCGATGGTTCTCAACAAGCTATGGGGGTATACCTACCACATGGATATAATAAAAATAAGACATATAAAACTTTATATTTATCCCATGGTAGCGGTGGAAATGAAGTAGAATGGTTTGAAATAGGTTCTGCTAAAAATATAATGGATAATTTAATTGCTGCTGGTGAAGTAGAAGATACTGTTGTTGTAACATTAGATTTGACAACTACGTTCAGACTAGGAAATTCTGCACCAGGTAGAGGATTTGAAACAATTGAAGATAACATAATGAATTATGTTATTCCTTATGTTGAATCACATTATAGTGTTTCTACAAATGCTAAAGATAGAGCTTTTGCTGGATTATCTGGTGGGGCACGTTTAACAACCTTTTTATATCAAAAGCATGCAGGTGAATTTGGATATTTTGGAATGTTTTCACATACATTAAGTGGTATTGATGTAGAAAATATCGAAAATAAAGATTATCCAACATTAATGTTGGGATATGGAAATCTTGATCCTTTTGGAAAAACAAATTTTCCAGATTTTACAAGCAGATTAGACAAAGCAGGTGTAAAATATGATTTATATGATGTCAATGGTGGTCATGATTGGGGTGCATGGCGAACTTTATTATCTATATTTGTAAAAGATTATTTGTGGGAAGATACAAATAAACCTGTTAATCCAGGTGAAGAAGGAACTGCAGAAAGTGCAGTAAGAAGTGTTATTATTCCAAGATATGAAAAAGATGGTACAAAAACAGAACAACACATCTCGGATACTTTAAAATCACATTTATCAATTAAAAATATTAAACAAGAAAAAAATGAGATAGATAAAACAATTACTGTCGATGTGCAATTAAAAGATGTTAATTTAGTATCTAATTATAAAAACTGTGTTGATGAACCAGGAACTAGTTATTATAATATGCTTTCGTATTATATTAATGTTTTACAAGTTAAAGAATTAGTTGATAAAAATGAAGGTTATAGCATCATTGATAGTAAAGGAAATACAGTAGATGCCGCTTATGTTAATGAATTAGTTGGGTTATTAAAACAAATCAATGATTTTGATCCAACAACAGATCTACAATATGATTGGGATTCAGCATATGATACAGATGCCTTCAAAAATGAAACAACTCGTGGAGCAACAGATGTCATTGCAAAAAGTAAAGAAGGAAATGTTATATTAAGATTCCATATTGATTCACATGGATGGTGGGGATATGATTTAGGTGCGCATGATTCTATTACTGGTTTAGTGATGGGATATGATGCAGATGAAGCCTATGATAAACAACATGATTTAACAATGGATTATGGAAACTTCTTTGTGATTAAAATGAAAGAAGATAAAAATGGAACATGGTATATGTTAAATGATACTGATTTACAAAATCCAATGATGTATGTAAGTAAAGATGGAAAAGAAGCATTCATGATCGATGTAGATTTCTATGGTGCTAATGTGCTTAATGAAAAAATTAAAGCTGTTATTGGAGATAAATGCGAATCATTAAAGATTTTTGTAACACATAATCATGGTGATCATGCAAACAACTTAGCTGTTATCGGTCAAGATGATGAATTAAGAAATATAACAACAATCGTTTGGCCAGAAAATGAACCACATACAGTATTAACTGAAAAAGATGGAACTGTAGAATCAATGGTGGGAAAAGATTTAATTTCAGATATTCAATGGAAATCTGTAGAAACAGTAAAAGATATGGAAAAATTCACAGCAGCAGGAGTTGAATTCCAATTCTTAGAAATTACTGATGAACATACACCAGGTGGTGGACAATTAGCTGATTTAACTCATAAAGTTATCTATAGTGGAGATTCATTAGGTGCACAAATTCAATATGGTGGAACTAATTTTAATATGTCAAACGCTCATAATTGGTTACTTGGAGCACAAAAAGCTGAAAAATATATAAAAGAAAACAATATTAAATATAATATTGGAGGACATACACCTTATTTGAATAATCCTGAATATGGAACATGGGTTGCTACTGCAATACAATCAGCATATGATCAATTAAGTAAAGATCCAAAATGGGCAGGAGGAACAATTGTAGTAGAAAATGGAAAAGTAGTTTCAAATGAAAGAATGATGGAACTACAATCTAAAGGAATGACAGATAGAGAAGTATTAACTGTTTGCTCTATCACATTTAGAAACAATTTAAATAACGAATATGATGTTGTTGAAGGAAAAAATAGTTCTTGGAAAAAGGGAACAGACGATAATGTAAAAATTACAGTAAATGTTGAAAAGGATAAATATACAACAGTATTGATTGATAATAATGTTGTTGATACCAGCAATTATCAATTGAGTGAAGATGGAACAACTATTGAGTTTACTAAAGAATATTTAAATTCTTTAGCTGAAGACAAACATAGTGTTTTATTACAATATAGTGATGGTGTTGCAATTGCAACTTTAAATATTGAAGCAGCTGATGCAAATCAACCAACAACACCAGATCAACCAGAAAATCCAAGTGATACAGAAAAACCATCAACACCAGCAAATGGAGGACAAACAACAACTGATAAACCAACAGTAAAACCAACAACAGATACAACAACAAAAGTAAATAAACCAACATCATCAAAAGTAAAAACAGGAGATGATACAGAAATATTAGGATTAGTATCAATGATGGTATTAGCAGGTGGAACAGTTTGCTTAGTTAAAAGAAAAAAAGAAGTTGAATAATTAATATCTCTTGGGAGGATAAATAATATGAAAAATAAAAAAGTAAAAAAAGTAGCAGCTTTATCATTAAGTGTAATGACTTTATTTTCAATGATGGCTTTACCTGTTAATGCTACTGAAATGGTAGAAGCTACAGGAACTCAAAAAGCCTATATTGTTCCAGAAGATTGGGGGCCAGCTGTAACTAAAACAGTTATTCATTTAGATAAAGAAATTACACCAGATTCAATCGGTGATGAAGAGGACGAATTTACTGTTGAAGAAACAAAGAATATTTTATTACCTACATGGGAAGTAGGAATGTCTAATGCAGATCGACATGTTTTAAAAGCGTATACTTCAGATGAAAATGGAAATAAGGTATCAAAAGATTCTCATTATATTGCTCTTGAAATGTATGTTAGTCCGACAATGACAGGAGAAGGTGCAGCCTTTGTTTATAATGGATATAATGAATGGTGTAATCCTTATGAATTATCAATTACGCTTAATGGTGAATTAAAAACAACAGATCATCAAGTTGTAACATCTTTAAATGTTGCAGAAAAAATTGATTTAGAAGGAGATGGAAAAATTTGTCCAGAAATCAATCAATTTACAAGTGATACATTTAAGGCAACTAATGGAGATGTTTTACCATATGCATCTTTTACTCCAGAAAAAGATGATAAAAAGAATGCCCTTGTTGTTTGGTTACATGGTGCAGGAGAAGGAGGAACAAATCCTGAAATTGCTTATTTAGGTAATAAGGTTACATCTTTGATTAGCGATGAATTCCAAAGTAATTTCCAAGGTGCTTATGTTCTTGTTCCACAATGTCCTGAAGGATATGGTTGGCCAGTAGATAAAGATGGTAATTATACAAGTGGAGCAACACCTTCTAAATGGAGAGAAAGTTTATTTGAATTAATTGATAATTATGTAACATCACATCCTGATATTGATGCTAATAGAATTATTATTGGTGGATGTTCTAATGGTGGAAATATGGTTTATGATATGGTTTTAAGTCATATGGGATATTTTGCAGCAGCATTCCCAATGTGTCATGAATTTGATATTAATACTGTTACAGATGAACAATTGAATTATTTAAAAACATTCCCAGTTTGGTCTACTTATACTTTAGGAGATAGTTCAAGTTATAAAGGATCAATTCCTATTGTAGAAAAAATGAAAGAAATTGGTGCAACAAATTTCCATTATTCACAATTTGATAATGCAAGTGACGTTACTGGTCGTTTCTTTGGTGATCCATCAGATCCTACAATTTTAGATACAACAGGAACAAGTAAAATTCCATTACAATATGATGGACATTGGGCATGGACTTTATTCTTTGAAAATCAATGTAAAGATGGAGATTTAACAGCTTGGAAATGGTTATCAATGCAAACAAAAGAAGTAAAACAATCAGCAACACCAGATCAACCAGAAAATCCAAGTGATACAGAAAAACCATCAACACCGGCAAATGGAGGACAAACAACAACTGATAAACCAACAGTAAAACCAACAACAGATACAACAACAAAAGTAAATAAACCAACATCATCAAAAGTAAAAACAGGAGATGATACAGAATTATTAGGATTAGTATCAATGATGGTATTAGCAGGTGGAACAGTTTGCTTAGTTAAAAGAAAAAAAGAA
>NZ_JAJDKB010000138.1:0-672 GCF_020589955.1 Faecalibacillus sp. TM498 | reverse complement strand
CCATGGCTGAAAACCGCATCATCAAATATGAAGATGACAAAAAGATGATCAGATGATGGTACAACCGTCATGAGGATGAAAAATATATCGAAGTATATGAAAGTGCTGAAAACTTTATAAACAATCTTATCCTTCACTGTCCTGATGAAAACTTTAAAATGGTCAGATACTATGGTTTCTATTCAAACAGGAATAAAAAGTATATGAACTTTATGAAATAAAAAAGAAAAAGCATATCAGAAATCCGAAAGAAAGAAAAAAGATTTAAAAAACAAACTTGACCATCTAAAATACCGCACACATATGATAGAATCATTTCAAAAAAATACTCTTTTATGTTCATGTGGCAATCTTATGAAATGTGAATATACATAGGTACCCCTAATGACAGAATCTCCAGTAAACATGGTGAAGTTGAAATATAATGTCCTGTATACAATGGTCCTAGGAGAAGAATCAAATAACCACTGTATGATTGCAGGATAAAAAAATTTATACCAGATTACACAAATATGTCATGGTATTTTAGTATGAATTTTTATATGCTATTTCCCACGCATTCAAATTCTTAATAAACAAAAAAAAGAGTCATGAATGACTCTCTTAATTACAATTACTGGCGGTCTGGACGGGACTCGAACCCGCGACCTCCGCCGTGACAGGGCGGCATTC
>NZ_JAJDKB010000137.1:0-696 GCF_020589955.1 Faecalibacillus sp. TM498 | reverse complement strand
TTATAAATCACAAATACCTTTACCTTCTCCATAAACATCATACCAATCACTATTGAAATCATTCACTGCTTTTTCAATACTTGGATTCGCAAAGATTTGTTTTAAGACTTCTACTGGCGCTGTGATTGCTTGACTTCCATAATTGAAGGCATCTCTTACTTGTTGTACTCCTTTAAAGCTTGCTGCTAATATCTTACAATCATAACCATCTTGTACGATTCTATTAGATAATTCATTGATCAGTTCCATTGGATCATTTCCTAGGTTCCCTATTCTATTGACATAAGGTGCAATATAGTCTGCTCCTGCTGCCAAGGCCATATAGGCTTGCATCAAATCATAAACAGCTGTTGCTGTCACATTGACTCCTTCTGCTTTTAGTTTTTTGATAGCTTTGATTCCTTCATATGATACGGGTACTTTGATATAGACTTGATCATCAATTTCTTCTAGTATACGATGGGCTTCTTTAACGATTTCATTACATTCCTTAGAAATCACTTGAATATGAAGACTTCTTTCTTTTCCTATGATTTTCCTGACTTCTTTCATATGTTTAAAGAAATCTTTGGGACTTGTTTTTTTCACTATTGAAGGATTACTTGTTACTCCTACAATTGGCATATATTCTACTGCTTCTTTTATATCTTCTAAGTTTACTGTATCAATTATAAATTCCATTTTCTTTTCTCCTAT
>NZ_JAJDKB010000136.1:0-701 GCF_020589955.1 Faecalibacillus sp. TM498 | reverse complement strand
ATTTCTTTACCAACAGCATCAGCAATTGGTTTTAATTCTTTCATCAATTGTTCAAATTTGGCTGGTTTTAATGATTGTGGTCCATCACATAATGCTTTTTCTGGATTATTATGCACTTCGATCATTAATCCATCACATCCTGCTGCGACTGCTGCTTTTGCCATTGGATTTACTAACCACCATTTTCCTCCGGCATGACTTGGATCGATAATGATTGGTAAGTGTGTCAATTCTTTGATTACTGGTACTGCTTGTAAGTCTAATGTATTTCTTGTGTATGATTCAAATGTTCTCACTCCTCTTTCACATAGGATGACATTTGGATTCCCACTTGCCATGATATATTCTGCTGACATGATCCATTCTTGGAATGTTGCACTCAACCCTCTTTTTAACAAGATTGGTTTCTTTGTTGCTTTCCCGACTTTCTTTAACAAGTCGAAGTTTTGCATGTTTCTTGCTCCAATTTGAATCAAGTCTACTTTTTCAATGAATTCATCTAAGTATTCTGCATCCATCAATTCTGATACGATTGGGAGTCCTGTTGCTTCTTTAGCTGCTACTAGAATATCTAATCCCGCTGATCCCATTCCTTGGAAAGCATATGGTGATGTTCTTGGTTTGAATGCTCCACCTCTTAATAGATTAGCTCCTGCTGCTTTGGCTGCTTTAGCGATTTCAATCACTTGTTCCTTGCTTTC
>NZ_JAJDKB010000135.1:0-709 GCF_020589955.1 Faecalibacillus sp. TM498 | reverse complement strand
GAAGGAGTCGACCTTTTAGAAAAGATCTTAGGGGAAGACCTTTTCAGTGAAGAAGTTGCCATTATAAAGACTGATAGAGGAAGTGAATTTTGTGATGCTGAAGGGTTTGAAAAAGAAGAAAATGAATCAAGACGTACACGAATCTTCTATTGTGATCCAATGGCTTCTGGTCAAAAAGGAAGTTTAGAAAACAATCATAAAGAAATCCGCTATATTTGTCCAAAAGAAAATGATTTAAAAGATTTAGGACTTAACAGTCAGGAAAAAGCAAATCTAATAGTCTCACATATCAATTCTCAATCAAAAGAACATTTAAAAGGTAAATCACCATTAGAAGTAATGGAATTTATGAATCCTGCACTTTATCAAAAATTCAAAGATTTTGGAATTGAAAGAATCAACAAAGACAATATTGTTTTAAAACCTTACTTATTAAAAGATTAAAATCATTCAGAGAATGTATGAAAATGGGTATACAGATTGACAGTTCAATACTTTATTCAAGTGGATTTTAGTCTTACACTCAAAAAAAATTGACAAAAATGCACAGCTTTAATGTGCCCCAAAATAGTACTCTTTCATAACAAAATTTGGTTTTCAATCACATGAAAGACTAAATTCAACCATCAAAATAAAAAGAATATCAGGCAAATCACCTAATATTCTTATAAAATCTGCTTTCTGAAAGAGTAAATTCTACTTTTATTTT
>NZ_JAJDKB010000134.1:0-714 GCF_020589955.1 Faecalibacillus sp. TM498 | reverse complement strand
ACGTTTTACCTGTTCAACATCTTTATATTCACTGTAATCATCTGTTACTGAAATTGTGAAATCTGGTGCTGTAATATAATCTTTAGGTGTCTTTGTTTCTTTGACGATATATTTCCCGTAAGGAAGATATGGTGTATTTGCTTTACCATTTGAATCAGTTGTGATAACTGCATAAGTTGTAGCGTTATCCCATCCGACATGGTTTACTTCACTGTACAATTTGAAGGTGAACTCTGCTCCTTGTAATCCTTTTACAAGACCTGAAATACTGTCCTTTTCTCCTGACTTGAAAACTTGGATCTTTTGCATATTCACTCTGTTAGTACCTTTTGCACTTCTTGATACTTTTGAAACTGTTTGTCCTTCATAATCAATTGATACACTGATCTTTGCATCATTGAATACCAATGAATCATTTGTTTTTGATTCTTGAATGTAATATTTCCCTAATGGCAATTCACTCCAAGCAATCTTTCCATTGGCATCTGTTTTCTTGCTTGATACCAATGCACCTTTTTCATAGTAAGTTTTTGTTCCAGCCTGATTTGTAATCTTTTCACTTGCATGTAATTCAAAAGTTACACCTTCAGCAGTAGCATCACCTTTTAGACCATTTGTTTTAGAAGTATCGATTTCTTTTTGGAAATCAATATTTCCTTTAGGTTCATCATCTGTAACACTCAATACTGTTGTCTTATCTTTTTCTACTTTGAC
>NZ_JAJDKB010000133.1:0-730 GCF_020589955.1 Faecalibacillus sp. TM498 | reverse complement strand
AGATAGACCATATTCTAAACATAACTTATCAGATGTTTCTCTTAACATTTGATAATCCTTTTTGGTATTACAAAATCTTTTTCCATCCACAAATGAAGTTGAATTTAAAAGAAAATGATTGTGAATATGGTTCTTATCTACATGTGTTGCAACAACAACTTCAAAACGATTACCATATAATTCTTCAACAAGTTTAACACCTATTTCATGTGCAACTTCACCACTTACCTCTCCGGGTTCAAATGATTGATACCCATGAAATGCCATGATCTGTTTATGATCATTAAAGAACTTCTTTGTATTCATCATTGATTTGCATGGATCAAATGAATCACAATTGATACAAGTAACGTACTTTTTCTCATTTGTTTTATTATTATTGTTCACATAATCTATAACTGTATCTACTGTTTTTTCTTCATCTTCTACATAATGAACAACATGATCAAGTCGATCTTTAACACACCAAATTGAAGTAACTGCTTTAAACACCTCTTACTTCTTGTTCTAAATTTTTAATCATGTTTCTTAATTCATTAACAGTTATTTCTATAAAATGTATATCGACTTGTTCATAAGTATTTAATGATTTTGCAATCTGATTGAGATTATTTCCTATATAATTGAATTCATTTTTTAAACGAAAGTAATCAAGATTAGGAGGTTCTTTAATCAATGATTTTGAAAAACAACGTCTGATATATTCTTCTCGGCTAAGTTTACTTTTAAT
>NZ_JAJDKB010000132.1:0-789 GCF_020589955.1 Faecalibacillus sp. TM498 | reverse complement strand
AAGACTAAAATCCACTTTGTCATATCTAAAGTGGAATTTAACTTTTCACTTTAGAGTTTTTATTATATTTAAAACAAATGGTTGACAGATGATAACAATTTGTATACAATGTAATCACATTTGATATAAATACTGTGAAAAGAAAGAGTAGACGTTGATCTTTAGCGTAGAGATTTCCTGGTAGGTGAAAAGGAAAGTAGAGATTTTTGTTGAATTCATCTTGGAGTAGAGTGTTGAACAGTTTTAAGTAGGCATCTCCGGTTACACCCGTTAAAGTGGAAGAGTATGATTGTACTCGATGAGGTTAGTATAGTAATATACTAATAAACAAAGGTGGTATCACGAAGCGATAGCTCTCGTCCTTAGAGGATGAGAGCTTTTTTATTTATATCAAGGGAAATGAAGAAAAGGGGACAAGTAATATGATTATTGTAATGAAATCAACAGCATCTAAAGAAGATGTAGAAAAAGTATCAGGATCAGTAGAAAAATTAGGGTTAAGAGTAAATGTTGTAAATGGGGCAACACAATCAGTTATTGGAATTATTGGAGATACAACAAAAGTAGATCCAGAATCGATAGAAGTTGATCCAGCTGTAGAAAAAGTCATGCATGTATCAGAACCATATAAATTAGCTAATAGAGCTTTTCATCCAGAAGACTCAGTTATCGATGTCGGTGGTGTTAAAATTGGTGGAGGACATCTAGCAGTGATTGCTGGACCATGTTCAGTAGAAAGCAAGGAACAAGTGATTGAAATCGCTAAAGCAGCCAAAGCAGCAGGAGCGA
>NZ_JAJDKB010000131.1:0-803 GCF_020589955.1 Faecalibacillus sp. TM498 | reverse complement strand
GTAAGAAAAGCAATTATACCAGCAGCAGGATTAGGAACAAGATTTCTACCAGCAACAAAAGCAATCGCCAAAGAAATGTTGCCAATCGTAGATATTCCAACAATCCAATATATCATTCAAGAAGCAGTAGACAGTGGAATAGAAGAAATCCTGATTATTACAAACAGTAATAAGCATGCAATGGAAAATCATTTTGATAAAAACTATGAACTAGAAGAAAGACTAAAAGAATCAGGAAAACTAGAACAAGTAAAAATGATCCAAGATATAGCAGATATGGCCAATATCTACTATATCAGACAAAAGGAACCAAAAGGATTAGGACATGCAGTCTTATGTGCTAAATCATTCATTGGAGATGAACCATTTGCAGTCTTATTAGGAGATGATGTGGTTGTCAATAAAGAAGGGAAACCAGCATTAAAACAACTCATAGAACAATATGGAAAGACATCAGCATCCGTAATCGGAGTACAAACAGTCGATAAAAAAGATGTCAGCAAATATGGAATCGTAGAACCATCAAAATCACATCCAGCAAAAGGAAGACTGGTAAAACTAACAGACATGGTAGAAAAACCAGAAGTAGAGAAAGCACCAAGTCAACTAGCAGTCTTAGGAAGATATGTATTGACACCTGAAATCTTTGAATTGTTAGAAACACAAGGAAAGGGAGCAGGAGGAGAAATCCAATTAACAGATGCCATTAAAAGATTATTAGATAGACAAGCAGTGTATGCGTATGATTTTGAAGGAAAGAGATATGATGTAGGGGATAAATTTGGATTTATCAAAGCAACAAT
>NZ_JAJDKB010000130.1:0-845 GCF_020589955.1 Faecalibacillus sp. TM498 | reverse complement strand
AATGAAATGATTCGACGATAGATGTTCATGATATTTGTACCATAATTACTTCCGAATGTTTGGTTGAACAAGTTTTCATCAAAACCTTTCCATTGTCCTGAATAAGCGCCACTTAAAAAGATATGTGTCAAAAGATATTTGATATCATCATTTGTAAGAGGGTCATCTGGACAGATAGCTGTCTTTAGATCTGCATCCGCAGCAAATTCACCATAGGCTGCTGGACCTCCAAAACCATAGTAAAGTAACTTTCTTACGTTTTCATTATTTTCAATGACCTGTGCAGGATATTTACCGCTTGCAGGTGTCTTCTTTTCTGCTTCCAAACAGAAAGCCCATTTGCCATCGTATTTACATGAATACGTTGACCATGAAGCAATGGATGGAATCTTTCTGCCCCACCACTCTGGATACTTGATATTTTTCACTCTTGTAAATTCTTTAGGAACAGATGGATCATAAGCATTTACGACACTCATTCCAAGCGTATTGAAACACATTGAAAATACCATTCCTACTGCTAAAAAAATCTTATATAGTTTAGAAAGTTTATTTTTCATTTTACTTTTTCTCCTGTTATTTATTGTTTGCAATGCAAGTTTCAAACATTGCCCTACTTCTTTTGTTTATTAAATGCAAAAAGGACAATCTTTCGATTGTCCTATGGCTTGAATACCCATTTGTTTAAATACATATATTCCTCCAACAAAAAAGACAGATCATATCGACCTGCCTGCTTATAATATTAAATGGATAAAGAATGAGAGATTTTTATAAAAATTTGTTGGTAATATTTTGAATTTTCAGTAATTATCTATGATAAACTATTTACTTATTCTTTATCC
>NZ_JAJDKB010000129.1:0-849 GCF_020589955.1 Faecalibacillus sp. TM498 | reverse complement strand
ATATCTGTATTGGCGATATTTTCAGCACTCCCAAACATTTTAAGAATATTCATATAAACAATGCCATATTTAGAATTGAACAGTTTATTGAATTCAGGAAACACGATATCGATACATTTTTGAAGACGATTCTTATAGACATTTTCCTCTTCTTTCAAATTATGATGATGTCTTGTCAGCTGTTTTTGTTCATAAAGATCAAAGCTGTTGACTTTAGTGATACGATATTGTTTTTTACGCTCAGGAGTATCAAGAACATCACAGATATTGATTGTATCGAGCTTATCATTTTTAGTAATACCACCTTGCATCTTACGATTGAAATCAGTTGTTTTAGGATTAATTAAAGCAACAGTATATTGTAAGTCTAGAAGGTATTTCAACAAAGCAAAATGATAATGTCCCGTATCTTCCATACCAATAAGAATAGAATCTTTTGGATAAGATTTGATTTTTTGTACTAGAAAATCAAAACCTTCTTTGTCATTAGAAAAAGAAACAGGCTGAGAGATGATCTCACCAGTTTGTTGATCCATGACACAAAAGAAATGTTTGTTTTTTCCAATGTCGATGCCAATTAATTTCATATGTAAAAAATCCTTTCAAAGTAAATTATGTGAAATGGTGTCCACAACACTTAAACCACAAAACCTGGTTCAAAATAGGAATTCAAAGACTCATCTAACTAATCATTGTTTAGGAATAAGGTGTGGTAAGAAACTCCTCAAAGTAGTCGAGCCACAAGGAGTAAAATACAAATCCACATTCACATATTTCAATATTACAGAATACACAAAACGTAATCAATCGCGGATAAATAAGATTGATAGAAAGGAATGTATATTGTAG
>NZ_JAJDKB010000013.1:0-59800 GCF_020589955.1 Faecalibacillus sp. TM498 | reverse complement strand
CGGCGAAGATAGTACATTGTGCGAAAATAGCTCGTTGCCAGTTCCTTCTTTTTTTTTTATGTTTTTACATACTATTAATAATAAGTTCAAATTTGAATGCTATTATTTTATTGTTTTTTGTGGCTAGCTAATAGGGTAAAATTCTTGATTATATAGTTTCAAAAATAAAAATATGTTATAATAGATTGGGTGATGTTTTATATGAAAATTAAATTATATTTTGGAATGGAAAAGGCTATTAAGAAGTCTGGAATAGGTCGTGCGTTTTACCACCAAAAGAAAGCTTTAACATTAAATAATATTGAATTTACGACTGATAAAAATGATTTGGATTATGATATTTTACATATTAATACAATCTATCCTGATAGTATTTCAATGATTAAACAGGCAAGAGAAAATAATAAGAAGATCATTTATCATGCACATAGTACAGAAGAAGATTTTAAAAATTCTTTTATGTTTTCTAATACCTTTGCTGGTCTTTATAAAAAATGGCTTGTGTATCTTTATAATTCAGCTGATGTTATTATTACACCAACGCCATATTCTAAAAGCTTATTGGAGTCATATGATTTAAATAAGGAAATATATGCGATTTCTAATGGTGTAGATGTTGCACAGTTTAATCCAACATCTAAACAAATTAATGAGTTTACGCAACAGTTTCATATTTCTGAAGAGGATAAACTTGTTATATCTGTAGGATGGCTTTTTGAAAGAAAAGGATTTGATACTTTTGTAGAAGTTGCACGAGAAATGCCTCATGTAAAATTTATGTGGTTTGGAGATGTTAGATTATCCAATCCAACATCTAAGATAAAAAAATTACTCAAAGAATTACCAAAAAATTTAATATTACCAGGATATGTTAGTGGAGATATTATTAAAGGTGCTTATGGTAGAGCAGATGTTTTTTTCTTTCCATCACGTGAAGAAACAGAAGGAATTGTTGTTTTAGAAGCTTTAGCTTGCAAAACACAAATATTATTAAGGAATATTCCTGCTTTTGATCCATGGATGCAAGACCAAGTTAATTGTTATAAGGGGAAAACAAATCAAGACTTTATTGATTATATTAATAAAATTATTAATCACGAATTACCTTCGACAGTAGAAGAAGGTTATAAAGTTGCTAAAGAAAGAGATTTATTATTAATAGGAAAACAATTAAAAGAGGTATATGAAAAAGTTGAATCTCTTTAGAGGATAATATTATGGATAAAAAAAATATAAAAAAATACATACTAAATGTAGCTATTATTCTAATAGTTGGTGGATTATCAATTTATTTTTCAATTGGTAATCAATTAGAAGGAACGATTAAATCGTTAAAACATTGTCATTTAGGGTGGCTATTGGTTGTTGCTATTTTAATGTGTATTTTTTATTTAATCAATGCAATGAATTTGACACTTTTTGCTAAAGTATATAAAAAAGATTATACCTTAAAACAAGGAATCGTAAATGCAATGGCTGGTATTTTCTTTAATGGAATCACGCCAATGGCCTCTGGTGGACAATTTTATCAAGTATATGCTTTTAATAAACAAGGAATCAAAGCAACTTATTCGTCTAGTATTTTATTAATGATTTTTATTGTCTATCAAAGTGTATTGGTTGTGTATACATCTATCATTATGCTTTTAAAATTTGTTTATTTTAGTAAATTGTATTCTGGTTTTTTTTCACTAGCATTTATTGGATTTATTATTAATTTAGTGGTTATTTCTACTTTATTTTTAGGAGCTAAGTCTGAAAAACTTCAAAATTTTTTAAGTAATAATGTTGTTAAAATATTAGCAAAATTACATATAGTGAAAAGCTATGAAGAGGTAAGTTCTCAAATTGAAAGAAAATTAGAAAACTTTAGAATCGAACTTAATTTATTACAAAAAAACAAACCAATATTACTTAAATCAATAGGATTAAATGTATTAAAATTGACAATTCTTTATAGTATTCCATTTTTTTGTTCTCTTGCAATGAATGTTCCTCTTTCTTGGAGACATTTCTTTGATTTAATTGGAATTACTGCTTTTGTTTATTTGATTTCAGATTTTGTACCATTACCAGGAGCAAGTGGGGGTAGTGAAGGTTCGTTTTATATTTTACTTCGTTACTTTTTAAAAGGAGCGACATCAGCAACTTTACTTGTTTGGAGATTTGCTACTTATTATGCTGGTCTTATTCTTGGAGGTCTTACAATGTCATTTAGTAGAGAACTTAATTTTGCAACAAAAAATGATAAAAAAGAAATTACAGAAAATGATCAAATAATCGTTATAGAAGATATAGAAGAAATTGAATTTGATGATTTTAAAAAATAGGAGGTCTTTATGAAAATAGCACTTTTTTCAGATACATACATACCTGATATTAATGGTGTTGCTACATCAACAAATATTTTACGAAATAAACTTGTAGATTTAGGACATGACGTTTTAGTTGTAACAAGTGAACTTCCAAGTGATACAACTTATGATGAAAGCCTAGATAATCAAGTTTTAAGAGTGCCAGGATTAGAAATACAAGCTCTTTATGGCTACAGGGCATGTAATATTTTTTCTTTTAAGGGTATGAAAGAAATTAAAAGATTTAATCCAGAGGTCATTCATGTTCAAACAGAATTTGGTATTGGTATTTTTGGAAGAATTGCTGCAGAATATTTAGATATTCCTGTTGTTTATACGTATCATACTATGTGGACAGATTATTCACATTATATTAATCCAATCAATTCTGAAACAGTAGATACTGTAGTTAAAAAAGTAATTACAAAAATTAGTAAATTTTATGGAAATAGTTGCCAAGGATTAATTGTTCCTTCAAATAAAACAAAAGATGCTTTAATCCATTATGGTTTAAAACAAAAAAATATTTATACGATTCCTACGGGATTAGAACTTGAACGTTTTTCAGTTAATAATAAAAACAACGAATTATGTCAAAGTTTAATAGAAAAATATCATTTACAAAATCATTTTGTTCTTACATTTTTGGGAAGAATTGCTCCTGAAAAAAGCATTACGGTTATCATAGATGCTTTAAAAAAAGTTGTCGCTATTAATGATAATATTCGTTTTTTAATTGTTGGGGGTGGACCACAATTAGAAGAGTTAAAAGAATATGTAAAAAATGATCATATTGAACCATATGTTATTTTTACAGGGCCTCAAAGTGGTGAAATGGTTCCAGCTCATTACCATATTTCTAATATGTTTATTTCAGCATCTTTATCTGAAACACAGGGATTGACTTATATTGAAGCAATGGCATCTTCTATTTCTGTTATTGCTCGTTATGATGATCAACTTGTAGATGTTATTGATGATGGAAAAAATGGTTTTTTCTTTAAAAATGAAGATGAATTACCAAAACTTATATTAAATGCTATGGAAATGGATTTAGATGTTTTAAAAGAAAATGCATTAAAAAAAGCAAATGAGTATAGTGGAGAAACATTTGCTAAGAAAGTATTAGAAGTTTATAAGCAAGCCATTCTTATTAAAGAATATACTTATACAGTTGTTTCGATATTTCCCATAAAGAATAATAAAAATGAGGTTTCATTTACTTATGATGAAAATGAAAGTGCTGTAACATTAGAATTATCAGATAAAGTAATAGATCAATATGAACTGTATCGAGGGAAAACAATTGATAGAAATCAGTTTAATACACTTAAAGATCACGAACAAATCAGTAGGGCATATAACAAAGCCTTGAAGTATTTATCTATTAAAGATTATACTGAACAACAAATGAGAAAGAAATTAATGGATTCTGGAGATTATGATGATGCTCAACTTGATACTACTATTCAACTTTTATCAGAAAAAAATTTAATTAATGATAAAATGTACGCAATGAATTATTTTAAAAGATGTACACGTTTGGGAATAGGACATAACAAAGCAATTTATAATTTAAGAAATTATGGTGTTGATACTGAGATAATAGATACATGTTTAGAAGAACTTGATGATGATGAAGAATATCAAGCAGCGATGCTTTTAATCAATAATTATTACCAAAGAAACAGCACGATTTCTTATCGTAACATTCAAAGAAAAATTAAAGAAAAATTATTTTTAAAGGGATTTACGAATGATGTTATTGATAAAGCAATGGCAGAGTATGATTTTGAATATGATTTAGAGAAAGAAAAATTAGCTTTGGAAAAAGACTATTTAAAAGCATCTCATCGCTATGAAAAAAAATTAGAAGGAAAAGATTTAAGAAACAAAATAATTGATACATTGTTAAAAAAAGGATATAATTACGAAGATATTAAGAATATTCTAGAAGTTAAGGAGAATAATGATGAATAAAATAGCAAGTTTAAAACCTGGTGATGATGGTGTTTTAATTGAAGCATTAATTAATCATGTTGTATCAGGAAAAACCAATGGAGCACATCGCTCAACGTATTTATCTATGACATTACAAGATGATACAGGATCTATTGATGCTAAGTTATGGAATGCTAGTGAAGAACAAGTACAAACTTTAGTAAAAGGTTCAGTTGTTCAGATAAAAGGTGATGTTATAAAATATAATGAAGATAGACAAATGAAGATTGTAAAGATTTATTTAGCGTCACAAGATGATAAAGAACGTATTAAATTTTTAAAACAAGCACCATTGGATAGTCAATTTATGATCAATGAAATTAAAAAGTTTATTGATCAAATAGATAATTTAAAATTACATCAATTAGTAAAAACATTATTTGAAGAAAATATTGAAAAATTATCTTATTATCCAGCAGCTAGCAAAAATCATCATGAATATGTTTCAGGATTGGCTTATCATACGTATGGAATGTTAAAAGTTGCAGAATCATTTTGCACTTTATATCCAACGCTTAATAAAGATCTATTATATTCTGGAATCACATTACATGATTTAGGAAAAACAATTGAATTAAGTGGTCCTGTTGTTCCAGAATATACGTTAGAAGGAAAATTATTAGGTCATATTTCTATTTCAAATGCGATGATTAAAGAAACTGCTGATAAACTTCATATTGAAGGAGAAGAAGTAACTTTATTACAACATATGATTTTAGCACATCATGGAAAAAATGAATATGGTTCACCTGTTCTTCCGCAAATCAAAGAAGCAGAGATTTTATATTTAATTGATAATATAGATGCTCGTATGGCGATGATGGATAAAGCTTTAGAAACCGTTGAATATGGAAAATTTACAAAACGTGTATTCTCATTAGAAAATAGAGCGTTATATAAACCAAAGATGTATGAAAAGTAGCAAATGCTACTTTTTATATTTTTTCAAAATTTGAAAAAAATAGAATAGAAAATGACGTAAAATCAAGGGTTTTGGGCGATTAATTGTTACTAAATGTACCTAATTAGTAACAAATTAGTAACAAAAATCACACCTTGATTTTATTTATTTCTATGAATAATTTATTGATGATCGTATCAGTGTAAGTATCAAAAGTAATATCCTTCATTTTATGGCCAAGAATTCTTTTTCTACTAAAAACATCAACGTTATTTAATTGACATAAAGTAGTAAATGTAACCCTTGTATCATGCATGGTATGATTCATATTTAACTCTTTCATATATGGATTGAAACTAGTATCTTTAAAAACACTGTATGTATTATCAATAATTCTTTTTCTTTTCTTTAGCAGCAATTCAATTACAAAAGGTTTAATAAAATCATGGATTGGAATAACTCTGTTTCTTCCTGCATCTGTTTTTAAACCAGTAAAGAAATAAGATACTTTTCTTTCAATACCATCATCGTTGCAAGTTTCATCTATATGTATATCTTTTCTATTAATATTTAGCAATTCATTTGCACGTAATCCACTAAAAATGTAGATGAGTATAATTTTACCTATATCACTATTATCATCTCTAATACGTTTAATTTCATTCATAGAGAATGCATAATGTTTTGTACTTTCCTGATTTTTTCCACAAGTAATAAATTCAGTATAATCTTCATCACGACTGATATATTGATGAATGACAGCGTATTTGAAAACTTTTGTACAAAGTATTTTCATGTGGTCTTTTGTACCTTTTCCACATTTGTCATTATCAAATACAAATTGTAAATCTTGTAAGGATATATTTGTAATTTTTCTATCATATATTTGTTTGAAATGTTTGATCCATGAATTGTAACCAGTTTGTGCTGAACTTGATAATAAAGAAAATTCTTCTTTGTTTAAGATATCAAATATTTCTTTAAATGTTGGTACTTTGTTATCATGTTTCTCTTTGACTTTATTAAATATATCAGGAGATAATTCATTTGCTTCTTTATCGTTAATTTGTTTATTAACAGTTAAATGATAAAGTGATAGGGCGTTTAATGCTTCAAGTTCAGTTTCAAAAGTACCAATAGTTACTTGTTTCTTTTTTCCTGTAACAATGTCACGTTCTTCACTTGAAATTTTGGCACAGTAGGGCTTTCTTCGTTTACCTGATAGTTTTACTACCGTACCACTATTATTGGGTCTACGCTTAAATGTTGTTTTTCTAGGCATAATAAAAACACGTCCTTTCAATTTAATTTGCCTTGAACGTGCTCTATGTGGTAAAATTGAGTACGTAAAAGGACTTTTGAGATGGTTCTTTTTATTGTGATGTTGGCGCATCACATATCTGCATCCTAGTTGGCGCTAGGGTGTTTTTTTATTTTATGAATTAGTTAAACGAAACAGATAATTTAATATAAATTTGTAAAATTCATAAATTTTTTAAATCAATTAAGTTGTATTAAGCTATATTAAATCAAATCAATTTGAAAATTTGTTAATTTCCATATTAGTAATTTCATAAAATGGGTTGTTTTTTTTTGATAAATTGGTATACTTTATATCGAAGGTAAGAACAATTCAATTGTTAAACCTCGATGTAGTAAAGATAACACAATAAAATGTGTCAACTGAGATGAAATGTTGGTAACGGTTATGGTTAGCTATAACGTGTGTACCGGCATTTTTTCTTTTACTTATAATTTTCTTTATAATCTATATACATAACAACTCTTTTAAAATTTGAATTTTTTATAAGTTTATCGATATAATTATAAAAGTAAAGTTTACAAATTTCTCGAAGTTGATACAATGATAAATAATCAATGCTATTTAGAACACCTTTGAACACTTTATTGATGTCATTTGTTTCTTGCATATATTTTTTTACTTCAGTAATATTATTGAACTTCGGAGCATTTTTTAAATTTTTCTTTTTATACGTTGGGGTAATTATTTTATCGATTTCATCATGATAGTTAACATAGTTTTTTAATTTAGGAACTTCATTTATATCGATTTTTGCTCTTTTTATGTATTTATAAACAGGCATTAACCTATTCAAAGGAAGAGATTTAAATCTTTCTTTGCACATATTTTTAGAATTAAATTTTTTATTGTTAAATATAATATCTTCCAAAATCTCTTCATCTTTAACAACACTATATCCATATTGATTAATAATATCCTCTTTATTACCGATAGCAATGGCAATATTTTTATCAGAAAGATCATCAGGTATTTCGTCAATGCCAAAGATTACATTAGATGGGTCTCCGCTAACAATGGTATTATTAACTATTCTTTTCACCAATCTTTGAGTATCTCTTATATTTTTCGGTGTCATACCAGGTATTAGTTGATTTATCGTTTTATATACTTTTAAAAAATTGTCAGTGGCAATTTCAGTGATAGGAATATTTTCTCCTTTTTCAGTAATAATTGTTCTTTTGATTTCAATTAGATCTTTTTCATTTTCTTTATATGTAATGAATATAAAATTATCGCTAATTGTATCAAGTTGTTCAGGAGTTAAACAGTTAAGAAAATCAACAACAATTTGTCGTATGTTTTCATCAGTAAATGAATATCCTAAAAAAATAATTGGAGACTCTGTGAATAAAGTCAACATTTTTGCGATAAACAATTTTCTACTTTCATTAAATTGAGCATAATCATCTTTAGTAATAACTATTGTACTAGCATCATCGATTGAACCATGAATTTTATATAACTCCGAAACATTATAAGAATCTTTTGAAAACATTTCATGCTGCCTTGTAAAAACTGTATAGTGCTCATCTAGAATATATCTTTCAATAAAATTATCGTAGTTTGTGGTAATAACAGCTGATACTTTGTTTTTTAACAATGCTATTTCTTGAAGTTCTTTTTTTATAATAACCGAAGAATTATTTAATCTTAAATTTTTGAGTCTGTGTCTAATATACATTTTGTACGGCGATATTCCTCTTTTTGCCCATGCTGGATTTTTAGATTTTCCAAATGATATTTCTCTATTATAAAACGCTTCATTAAAATCATTTTCGATAATAGTTCCTAATTCTTTGTACTGATCAAAAATTGATATACCTTCACGTTTGAATTTTTCTTTATATCTACCGATATAAAATGGATCATTATTTACTTTTTTAAATGACTCATTTAAAAGTTCATCCCAGCTAGGAAATTTTTTTAAATAACGTTTAGGAATACCGGACCCGATAAATAGTACAGGCAAACGTTTATTTTCTACCATCTTTTCTAATGCGTTCATTTTTACATCTCCTTACTTTATTAAATTGTTTTTATCGAATCTCTCTTTTGCAATTTTTCTTGCTGAATTATAATCGTAAATTTCATTATTAAAAATATAATATAAATTTTCACCAGGGTTTTCTTTATAATAAAAGCAGCCAATATTTAATTTTACATCATAACTATCATTATTTAATAGTGTTTGTAAAATAGTATATCCATTTTCGATAACTGTACTTCCAAATCCGTAGTCAAATTCAAAGAGTATACCTTTGTTAATAAGAGAATCTACAATCTTTTTTGAATATTTGTTGTATAAATTTAAGACAATTTCTTCGTAATTATTCTTTTCCATTTCCTTAATCCTCTTCTCTCTAAAAATTATTGATTACTAAGTATTGCTTTACCTAAGATTTGGTCAAATTCTCTTATATCACAATTAGAATTTACTTTGATTTTAAAGTGACCTGCTTTAGTCCAAAGTTCAAGCTCTGCATTAATATCAAATAATTTACCTGCATTCTCTGTTGACCACATATCAATAGAACGATAAGGCAATGAATATATTTCTACTTTGCTTCCTGTCATTCCTTGTTTGTCCATGATAATAATTCTTTTATTTGTTAGTGCTGCTTGATCTCTAACAGTTTGATAACATTGTAAGATTTCTTCTCCTTCTACTAATATTTCTTTCATTGCTTTGTCTGGTTCAACCTTTTTTAAAAAAGTCCAACTTAAAATTACTTCATTATTTACTGCCATTTTTTCTTCCTCCTTTGATGACTATTTTTTATAATCTTTCAATTCCTTTTGAACATCAAGAATATATTTACTTCTAATTAAATGAATAATCATTTTAAAAAGCTTATCATACCATTTGATATAGTCAGTATTAGAATCGAATTTAATATTTCCATCATTATTATGCCTTATGTAAAATTTGTTTAGCATGTAGAATATATCGTCAGTTAATGATTTATTAATAGAGTTAAATTCTTTTCTTTTCGGTTCTAAATAATCACCTAATTTTTTCAAAATAATTCTTTTTTCATTTATATCATTTTCAATTCTAAAATCATTGTATTCTAGCAATGCTAATCTTAAATCATTTTCATTTTCGATAATTGATAATATGCTATCAGTATCAGCATCACGCTTTATAAATGTGTAATGATCGTTTATTTTTTCTATAGAATAATTTGAAAATTCCATTATAATCTTGATGTTTGTGGTAATTAAATCAAATTCGTCTTGATTGTTAATAAATAGATCAAAAATTTTTTTATTAAAATTTATTCCATAAATATTAGCATTATAATAATGTGATGCTACCCACATTACAAAATCGTAAATAAATTGTAAATAATAAAAATATTCCGTATCATTCATTTTTTCGACTTTCATAGGCAATTCTATTAAATCAAAGAAATCATTAACATTAGTTGCGGTATATCGATAGGGCCATAATTTAAAACAACTATTAACCATACTCCAAAATGTATTGTTATTATAGTATCCGTCGAAATTTCTAAATTGTGGTTTGGCTAGATATTTCTCTATACGTAAGCATTCTTTTCTTATATCTGTTCTTTTTTCTAATTCAAAAATACTTTTTACCAATGTTTAATCCTCCAAATTTATTCATTAAATAATATCACTTTGAAAAGCAATAGCCTTTCCAAGTACCTTCACTTCATTTAATTTATCACCTGATAAAACGATATCTTCATATTTTGGGTTTTCAGGCTTTAAGATAACAAGGTTTTGTTCTTTATAATAATAAAAACGTTTTAATGTAGCTTCATCATCAATTATTACAACTGCAATTTCTCCATTGTTTACAATATCTTGTTTTCTAACAAAAACTATATCTCCATCATAAATTCTTGCATTGATCATTGAATCTCCTTGACACTTTAGACAAAAATCAGCCTTCATATCAGTACCAACCATAATATAGCTTTCTCTATCTTCATCTGCGTATATTGGTTCTCCACAAGCTATAGTTCCTAATAATGGTAGCTTGATTTTATCTATTTTATAAAGATTATCTGCATTATCAGTTGTATCATTTTGTGAATTAGGTTCATTCCACCCCATTAATAAACCTGGAGTAGTTTCTAATGCATCGGCAAATGCAATTATTTTTGATTGTGGTAAATCAACTTGTCCTTTTTCTATTTTTGCTATCATACTTTTATCAGCATAACCTAATTTTTGAGCTAATTCTGTTTGTGTTAAATTCAGTTGTTGACGTTGTTTTTTTATGTTTCTATACAACTCAAGCATTTTTTATCACCTCATTTTCTTCCTACAATTATAAAATATCATAAGTTGTAAAATTATTCAACATTTTTGCGTATAAGGTTGACACAAATTCAACTACGTGATATATTATGTGTGGGTTGAATAATATGCAACTTTTGAAAGGAGGAAAAATGACAGATATAAAGAAACTCAAAGAAAAAATTGAAGATAGTGGAATGACTATGACCGCTATTGCGAGAAAATCCTATATTTCAAGGGAAACTTTATACAATAGATTAAACGGTGTGGGGGAATTTACAGCTTCAGAGATTGTTGGACTAACATACGCTTTAAAATTAACAAAGCATGAAAGAGATATTATTTTTTTAAATAAAAAGTTGAATTAAAAGCAACCTTAAAAAATTATGAAAGGAGAAATCAAAATGAATGAATTGTTAAAAGTCAATTATGCCAGTGACCGCATTACATTATCAGCAAGAGAATTACATGAGTTTTTAGAAATTGAAACTCCATTTAAAAAGTGGTTTGGAAGAATGGCTGAATACGGGTTTAGTCAAGAAATTGATTACCGAGAAGTTATGGACAAAATTGTCCAAAACCCTAAAGGTGGTCGACCATCAACAGATTATGAAATCACTCTCGACATGGCAAAAGAAATTGCAATGATCCAACGAAGTGACAAAGGTAAAGAAGTTCGCCAATACTTCTTGGAACTAGAAAGAAGATGGAATAGTCCTGAAGCAGTAATGAATAGAGCTTTGGAATATTCAAGAAAGCAAGTAAAAGCTTTGATGGAAGAAAACAAGGAGTTGAAACCAAAGGCATTGTTTGCTGATGCAGTAAGTGCTAGTGATGAATCAATCTTGATAGGTCAGTTAGCAAAGCTTATTAGACAAAATGGTTATGAAATCGGTCAAAATCGCTTGTTTGAGTGGATGAGAGAGAGTGGTTACTTGATTAAAAGTGGTTCAAGAAGAAATCAACCGACTCAAAGAGCAATGGATATGGGATTGTTTGAAGTTAAAGAAAGAACAATCAGTAATCCAGATGGAAGTACAAGAATTACGTTGACTACTAAAGTTACAGGTAAAGGACAAGTTTATTTTGTTAATAAATTCTTGTCGTAATGATGAAAGGAGATACTGAATGAATAATCAAAAAAAAATTGCTGAATTGGATGAGATAACGATTGAAGTTATTAATCTATTAGCTGATAAAGGTGTAAGTGTTAATGATGCAAGATATATTTCGGAAAATATACCTACAATTTTGGAAGTAGAAACAAAAGTGAAAAGGATAGATTAAATTCATCCTAGAGTTTGATTTTTAAAATATCTTCCATTGTTCTAGAGATTTTTTCAAGAGATTTATCAGCTCCATTAACAGAGGTATGCATATCTGGGAATGGGTTACTTGCATCACAATCTAGAAAAAAAGAATCTGTATAAGTATTTGCAGATGAATGGTATTTTACTTCAAAATTAAATTTTCTTGTTTTTAAACGATATGGGATAAGTTCACAAATAAGTTGACCGTTTGGAGGAATTGTAGCGCCAGATGCTCTTTCAAATGGATTTCCTTGCATTGCTTGGCTTTCTTCTTTTGTGAGATTCATATCTGAATTTATGTAATCGATAATACAACTTGTAGAGCCAAAGTTTTTGGTGATTATATAAAGCTTACCGTCAAAATAACGAGAGTATATTGAAATTACAGGTCTAGTTGATTCTTCAATCATTTTATTGTTTTGTTTCAAAGTTATTAACGAGATAACAATAGCAACAATGCTTACAGTTGTTGATGCAATTATTCCAATGATTTCAATAATGTCAGAAGCTAGCATAGTGTGTTTCACCTCACTTTCTAATTAAATTTCGATATTGCCGTACCGATAACTTAATTATAAAGAAAGAGATGAAAGATGTCGAAAACAATTAAATAAATTACTGATCATCCAGGAATCAATCTCTAGCAAAGCCTATTTTATTAGATTCCTAAAGTTGATGATCATAGAAACACCAAATTAATAACAAATTTCTTTTTTTAATACAATACGTGAAGTTTTCATTTTGTAATAGAGATTGGTTCCTTGGTGGTCAGTAGTAGAAAGGAAGAAAAAAAGTTATGACTCAATCAGAACAAGTTGAAATTATTAAATTCAAAATAAAACATGAAATAGAGTATTTAGAAGAACTTGTTGAATACAGAAATAATGCAAGAAAAGAATTTGAAAAATGCTTTCCTAGAGAATGCAAAGAAAAGAATTCTGATCTTGATGTATGTTATACAGCTATTTCTATTCAACACACATATTTGAATGGTGTTCTTGATACTGCATATAATTTAAAACTTATTTCCCAAGATGAATATAGCGAATTATGTGAGCAAATACTCAATAAAGTTTTAAATAGGAAGGATATGGAATTATGAAATGGATTTTATGTATTTCAATTTTACTTAATGTGCTGGTAATAATCATGCTGATTTATTTAAAAAGAGATCGTGATTGGTATTAAAAATCATGGTTGGAATTAGCAAGAACTATTAGCAAAGCAAAAAGGAGGGGTAAGTTATGACATCTAAAGGTATAGCAGCAGTTATTACAGTTTCTTGTTTTGTTGGTAACTGTTTAGCAATTTTGGTTAGATCTTTATGAAAGGAGGGATAAATCATGGATGAAAACAACATTTCAGTTGAAGAAGTCATGAAGATTACTCACAAGAGTAGAGAATTCATAATCAATGCAATTCAACAAGGATGTTTTCCTGGAAGTGTTGCAATATCTGGTACTAGAAGAAACGTACACATTCCAAGAAAAGCATTTGAGGACTACATGAATAAGTTCAGCAGAAGTCCTAGTGAGCAATTGATTATTGCATTGCTTAATTCTTTAAATGAAAAAAGCACTCGTCATCAAAAGACAAGTGCACAACACGCAAACAAATTATAAACAAATTCGGGAGGAATTGCAAATATGAAATTAACACAAAAAGCACAGGTTACATTGTTTGGTGCTTGTGTAGCAAGTTTAATCTTTGCAGGAACTGGTTATGCTCAAGCTAAATTAGTAGAAGCAAAGTATGAAGAACAAAGTAAACAAATTGAGTTGTACAAGGATGAACTCAATGATATGCAAGGTCAGCTTCAAGAATATACAAAGTACAAAGCAATGTACGAGTGTATTGCAGTTGAAAAAGACCAACTACAAAAAGAAGTTGAAGAACTTCAAAAATGAAGATCTTTAGGGGTCTTTAGAATTACGGCGTACTGGTATGGAGAAGATGAATATGGAGCCTTAACTTCTACGGGAGTTAAGGCACAAGTCAATCATACAATCGCTGTAGACCCCCAAATAATCCCATACGGGAGTGAAATCATGATTGATGGCCAAATTTACGTGGCTGAAGATTGTGGTGGAGCAGTTAAAAATAACGTGATTGACGTATGGGTGGAACATCAAAGTAATAGCTTTGGTGTTAAATATAAAGAAATTTACATCAAGAGGGAGTGAAATTAGTGACCAAGAAGCAGCTAGAAGAAAAGATAGAACATCTAAAACACGAGGTGTTTCTATTAGATATGAAAGATCATTGGGATAGTGCTGATTTCAGTTTAAGTAGTTCGTTGAATCAAGAACTTTCTAAATATGAAGGAATGCTTAAAAATGGACGATATGACAGATGAAAATCTAATTGAATCTAGAAACAGTATCAATAATACAGTAATAGAATTAAAAAACAGTTTAGAAGAGCTTGATGTATGGCAAAAGGAAATCAGTGGCATAGATTACTTTTTAAAAGGTGTAGAAGACCTACTTAATAATGATGTGGGTTTAGGAATTACAATTAAACCTTTTGAAAGTATTCTATCAGAAATAAGAAAACAGTTAGATGATGCTCTTGATGAGCAAGAGGAAATCATCAAAGAAATAGACAAAGAATTGGGGGAATTTTAAATGGGTTTAGCAGTTTTAATCAATGGTGAAAGTGGAGCTGGCAAATCAGCTTCTTTAAGAAATTTTAATAAGAGTGAAGTTTTAGTATTTAGCTTGCATAAGTCAAGACTTCCTTTTAAAAGCAATATCAATGTTATCAAAATGACAAATATGGCTTATTCAGAACGTTATGAAGTTATCAAACAATCAATGAAGAAATACCAAGATAAGGTTAAAACCTTTGTTATTGATGACAGTGATTATCTTATGTTCTTTGAACAACAACAAAGAGCAAAAGAAGGTGGCTATGCAAAATACAATGAAATTGCAGGCCATATGATTGACTTAAAAAATTACATTGAAACATTAAATGATGATGTCATTGTTTACTTTTTGAATCATGTTGAAGTTGATACAAATACAGGAAAATCTAGAGCAATTACTGCAGGTAAATTGATTGATACACAATTAGGTACATTTGAAGCATTATTTGAAAATGTATTATTTGCAAAAATCATTGATGGTAATCATGTTTTCGTAACCAACAGTGATGGTACTACTACCGCTAAAACATCAATGGGAATGTTTGAAGAACAAGAAATTGATAATGATCTAAAAAAAGTAGATGAGGTTATCAGAGAATATTACGGATTAGGAGTTGAAGAAAATGCTCAAGAATAATGATCAAAGAAGAGAATTCATTCTAAACAAAAATAATTGGATTGTTAAAGATAGCTTATCAACTCTAGGTATTAGAGCTTTGGAATTAAAACTTACCAATTCAATTAGTTTAATCAAGTTTGAAAAGAAGCTTACTCAAGAAGAAAAGAATTGTACACATAACCAATATCACTATGTTGATGATGTAAAAGTTGGAGACTACGTTAAATTTGATATGGGCAATGATTTTTATAAATTGGTTGATGGATGCATTACAAAACCATCTTTATCAATCAATAACGCAATAGCATTAATTAAAATTTTAAAGGAGGAAAAATAAATGAAGTTATATGAAATTCCACAAGAAATTGAAAATCTTGTAAATGAAGAAACTGGAGAAATTACTGATCCAATTCTCTTCACACAATTAAATGAAAATATGGAGCAAAAACTCTCATATTTAGCTTTAATCAATAAAAATCGTGAAAGTGATGTAAAAGCTTTAGATGATGAAATCAAAGCGCTAACGGAAAGAAAAAAGGTTTTAGAAAACAAGGTAAACAATACCAAAACTTTCTTATCTAGTTTTATGCTAGAAAATGGCATTAAGAAGATTGAAACACCAAGAGTTGTTATCAGTTTTAGAAAGTCAACATCAGTTGCAATTGATGATGCAGTAGCTTTATTGAATGATTTCAAGGAAAAAGGTTTGACTGATTTATACAAAACCAAAGTAACTGAATCATTGGATAAAACAGCCATTAAGAAGTGGCTTAAAGACAATATGAGTAATTATTGTCATTTAGAAGAAAAGCAAAACATTCAAATCAAATAGAAGGAGACAAAAGAAATGCAATTAAATTTCAACAGAAAAGAATATGAAAGAAAGTTCTTACAACCAGGAGGGTATGTAGGAAAAATCGTTAATGTTGGCATGGAAGGAGAAACAATTAAGGTTTTCTTTGACATTGCTCAAGGAGAATTCAAGGATGTTTATTTAAAAGAATATCAACAAGCTGGTGGAGGAACAAAATTTGTTCCAGATAAATGGAATAAAAAAGCTGTAGTGAATTTTAATTTTCAATATACAGGTGCTAAATATGCATTTGCGGATCTATTAAATTATTTAGAAGAATCAAATCAAGCATTTAAATGGAATAATGAAACAAACGATTTAAAAGGTAAATTGGTTGGTGTCATTTACAAAAAGAATATCTATACTGATAAGTTTGGTGATGAAAAAGAAGGAACTGATTTTCCATCTTTTACAACTGTTAAAAATATTGCAGAACACAAATATTCTATTGAACCAGTAGATAAAAATAAATCATCATCTAGTGCTTCTACTAATCCTAGTGTATCTAATACTGGTACAAGTGATAGTTTCAACATCATGGAAGATGATATTCAATTCTAATGCTGATTCAAGTGGATACAAGAGAAAAACCAAGTCAAACTGAAAGGATATTTGAACACTTTGATAATCAAGGTGTTCAATATCTTATTAAAAAGCTTGATGTTGGTGATTACATGTCATTTTCAAATATCAAATGTGCGATTGATAGAAAACAATCTATTGGAGAATATGCAGTTAATATGGGTGCAGATCATGCACGTTTCAAACGAGAAATGATAAGAGCAAATGAAAACGGAATAAAGCTTATCTTCCTGATTGAAGATGACAAAATAAAATCTATTGAAGATGTTAAAAAGTGGTGGAATCCAAACAGTATGTTTCATCAACGTTTTATGACTGGTGAAATGTTGTACAAAGGGATGAACACGCAAATAGAAAGATATGGTGTTGAGTTTCACTTTTGCAAGAAAGAGGAAACAGGTTATAGAATTGTAGAATTATTGAAAGAAAATGGTGGTTAGTATGTCGTTTGAGGAAAACAAAAAGTTAGGTTTTTTCAAATTGTATAGGTCAATGATAAATTGGGAATGGTTCAAGGATTCGAGTACGCTACACGTCTTTATCTATTGCTTGTTAAAAGCAAATCATAGAGATCAAAAATACAAAGGTGATGTGGTTAAACGAGGGAGTTTCTTTACCAGCAGGAAGATTATTGCTGAGGAAACGGGAATGACCGAGCGTAAAGTAAGGACTGCACTAGAACACCTAAAAATGACCAACGAATTGACCATCTCAACAAGTTCCAAAGGTACTGTTATATCAGTAAATAATTATGATGATTACCAAAAAGTGACCAACGAATTGACCAATGAACGACCAACAAGTGACCAACGACCGACCACTAACAAGAATGAAAAGAATATAAAGAATGTAGTAGTATCTGATGATACTCCTACAACTACAACAATTTTTGATGATGATTTTGTGAGATTTTGGAAGGCATATCAAAAGAAAGGTTCGAAGAAAGATACTTATGAAGCATGGAAGGAACATGAATTTGATGAAGAAGAAATTGATCTAGTTATTTTCGCTGCTAAAGAATATTCAAAAGAAAATGCAAGTGATAGAACTTCAATGATGTATTCAAGAACATTTTTAGAAAATGATATTTATTTGGATTATCAAGATAAGTTCAAAAAATACAAAGTCTACTTAAAAGAACAAGAAGAATTGGATGAGATTAGGAAGAAGCTTAAGATGAAGGATGGTTATGAATGATAACAACGTAAAAAGATATGACAATGAATTTCAATTCTTAAGCATTTTATCCAATGATAGAAAATTAGTAGACAAAATCAAATTTAGTGAAGATTACTTCATGAGTAGTCTTTACAAGAAGTTTTATCGCTATCTAAAGAATGAAAACAAAATGGATATTGAGCGTATGCTTGATTACATGACTCTTGAAGAAGCAAAGGGTTTTGTCACAGAGGTATATATCAACAACATGTATGCTGATAGTGACAAAGAATCCATGGCATTGGGATATGCTAAATTGATTTTAGAAGATTACAAAAAGGATGAGTTGATAAAGTTAGGTGCAGTAAGTGGAACAATCTCAATGAATGAATACTATTCGAGGTTGACTGAGATTGTAAAGCTAAACTGTGAAATAGAGGTTGAAGCACTATCTAAGGATATGATTGACGAAATGATATCAGATGATAGCCAAGGGATTGTTATAGATGGGTTTGGTATTTTAAGCCTTTTCCTCAAACTGGATGTAACTGATTTAGTGACGGTTGCAGGTACTAGTGGCTTTGGTAAATCGGCATTTCTATTAAACCTGTACAAATCCTTGTCACAATACAAGAACCTGTACAAGTGCCATTACTTCAATCTAGAGGTTTCACCGAAAATCATGATTAAGAGATTACTGGCAATTACTTCAGATCATAAAGTTGATGAATTTAACAAAGGCATCATCAATGAGGACTTCTATATAAAAGCTAGGGATAAAATACAAAACAATAATTCCTATATTAAAAGTGGCTCTATCTCAATAGAGGAACTAAAGGCAGTAACTCTTAATGCGTTAGATCCAAACAAAATCAATATTGTGTTTGTGGATCATATTGGATTATTAGAAACTGAAGATAGGAATTTCAGTAGAAATGAATATGACAAGGTTACTCATTGTATGAAGGAATTAAGAAATCTAGCTTTGGATAACAATCTTATCATTTTCGTGGCAAGTCAATTTGATAGAGTTTCAATCAAAACCAACAACATAAGCATGTCCTCTTTAAAATCATCAGGAGAAATAGAAAACAGTTCTACTCATGTGCTTTTGCTAAAAGAAAGTAAACAAAGAGAAACACCAGAAGACCAAAAGAAATACTATCAAGAAGTAACCGTTGAAATTGCTAAAAATAGAAATGGTGAAGTAAGAGAACTTGATAATTATACATTCTTAAAAACAAAACAAATATTTAGAGAAAGTTAGAGGAAATAGAAAATGAACATTGAATCAAAAATCATGAATCTAATAAATGCGTATGCTAAAGATCATGAATTAGCAAAACCATGTGGCAGTGAATATATCACACAAAACGATAGTGCACAAGAAGATGCGCTTCAATTAGTTTGCAATATATTTGATTTATATGCTGGAGGTAGTAATGAAAATGATTAAAGTAGAAGAAATTGCAAAAAAATACAAAGGATACGAAGTGGATGAGGAAAAGTTAAAAGAGTTTCTCACTCCACCTAAACCTAAAACGGTGTGGGATTTAAAAAAAGACGATATATATTGGTATTTTTCTTCTTTTGGGATGTTTATTTCTGATAAATGGAACAATTATGATACCGACATTGCAAGAAGATCGCTTGGCAGTTGTTTCTTAACTAAAGAAGAAGCTAAATTTGAGATTGAAAAACGTAGAGTTGAAGCCACTTTGTTAAAGTATGGTAGAAGAAGATTTAAAAATGGTGAACGTAATTATTATTTTTTTTATGATCACGAGGATAATTTAATTAGAAAAACTATAGTTGATACCTGTCAAAGCCAAGGAATAATCTTTTTTGACAATGATGAATTAATAGACCAAGCTATTAAAGAAGCAGGAAAAGATAATATTAAAAAATACATTTTTGGAGTTTATGATGAATGATATGGATAAATAGCATAGATGAATATGTTTCATTGCAAACAATTCAAAATTATTGCAATTCTCAAAATGAATGTGAAGGAAAGTGTCCACTTTTTCCTCTTTGCTGTTGCATGAGTAAAGAACCTAGTGATTGGTGTTTAGAATATTGTCCACCAAAAAAAGATGAAGGTAATTCCAAATGAGAAAAGAAGATGTTGCAAAACCAGTTGATTGTAAGAAGTGTCCATCATGTAAATATTTCAATCATGACAAGAAGCGTTGTTCTTTGAGGATGTGTAAAGATCAACCGAGTTTGTTTGATTACATTGGGAACAGGTTTTGATGAATGATTAAGAAAAGTTAAGAAAAATAAAAAGCAGGAGGTTTAGAAATGAATTCTAAAGAAAAAATAGAGTATTTAAAATCTTACAAGGATAAAAAAGAAAGATTAGAATTTGTAAAAAATCAAATACAAGGTGTACAAGCGATAAAGTATACGCCGAGTATAAATAGTCCTAAAAAGTCTTTATGCTCCTATATCGAAGAAAAAACGCTATTAGAGGAAGAGTTAAAGAGCATTGAAGAATGTGTTAAAGGCGTAAAAGATGATAAAGCAAGATTTGTGTTAGAATACCGTTTCCTGGAATTCATTCCTTTATCTCAAATTCCTGATTATATGAGTTTTAGCTATTCTCAAATCTATAGGTACTATGAAAAGGGTTTAGAAATGATTGAAATATAAAAAAACTCCTACTCGTTAGAATGGGAGTTAAAATGTTATATCATTTAATATATCCTCTAATACAAATTTATCATATTTTAAAGTATTTTTAGCATAGTTATCTATTAACGATTTAACGACGATTTCGTATGTATCTGCATCAAGTGTATGATCTTCATACAGAGCTTTTACTTTTCCCCATTTTGTTAAAAATTCATTTAATATAGAATTTTTAACTACTAAAGACATATTATAATCATCTTGAGAATAATGATATTCTTCTATATCAATATGAATAGATTTACAAATATTTACTATTAAATTGAAAATATCGGAATATGATGTAAAATCTTTTGTTTTATGAATGTTTGAAAGCCCACAAAGCCAGTCTATAGAAATGTTGCATTTCTTAGCGATGTTGTACAAAGTATCTATATTTGGTGTTTTTGAGCCATTTTCATATGAAGACAATGTAGTTTGTGCTACATTTATTAAATCACCGAATTGACTTTGTGTTAAATTCATAGATTCTCTAAGTTCTTTTAATCTTTTTGCTATTAATTGTTCGTTCATATTTACCACCTTCACTTATATTATATAGTGATTGTTAATAAAAATAAACATTAGTTAATAAAAAGCGTTAAATATTATTGACTAATTATATTTATAAATATACAATGATAAATGTAAACGAAAGGAGGAGCTTATGAAAAACTTGTTATTTCAGATTGATGAAGATTTACATAAGAAAATAAAAGTTAGAGCAGCCGAAAATGGTCAAACAATAAAAGGCTATATAACTACGTTGATTAAAAAAGATTTAGAAACAAAAAAATAGAGAGTTGTCCGCTAAAACAATACTCTCTATTAAACCATCTAGGCGAATGTATTTTAACTTTGTTTGCCTAGAAATTCAATCAAAAGAGGAAAAGGAAGGTAAAAAACAATGGGAAGATTAAACACATTAAAAGCAATAGAAAATGAAAAAAGGGAAGATAAATACTAGATATGATCTAACTTTTGAAGATATTAGAAAAATAGAAAAAGCAAGTAAAGGACATTTTGACTTAATTTGTAAATTCTTTGTATTTGGATATGTTCAAGGTGCAAAAGCACAAAAGAAAGGATGTGCTTTCAATGGATAATCAATTAATGAACACATCAGCAATTGAAACGATCGACAGTAGAGAAGTTGCTGAAATGGTTGATATGCGCCATGATAATTTGTTGAAAAAAGTAAGTAATTACGAGAAAATTTTACTCAACTCAAAATTGAGTTCAGTGGATTTCTTTATTCCTAGTGAATACCAAGATAAAACGGGTCGTACTTTAAAATGCTACCTATTAACCAAGAAAGGTTGTGAAATGGTAGCAAACAAGTTAACTGGAGAAAAAGGTGTAATCTTTACTGCTAAATATGTTAATCGTTTTGAAGAAATGGAAAAACAAATAAAAATCCCAAAAACTGATAGAGAAATTTTACTTTTGAGTGTCAAAGTTCAAGAAGAAACAGCTCAAAGAGTTGATAAGTTGGAAATGAAAGTCAATGGTTTGGAAAATACTTTAACGATAGATCATGGACAACAATTAAAATTACAAAGCATTTGCAAAAGTAGAATCATTTCTTTGTTAGGTGGCAAAGATACTCCTGCATACAAAGAACTCTCAAAGCAACTCTTTAGCTTTATTTGGAGGGATTTTAAGCAATACTTCAATATTTCAAGCTATAGGGATTGTTTGATAACTGATTTTGAAAATGCAGTCAACTATCTAAAAACATGGACTTCTGATAACAACATGAAATTAAAGATAGATTTGGTTAATTCTCAAACACGATTAGAAATCTAGTAAAGATGATATGTAATGATATGTGATGAACATAAAATATGTGTTATTATAGTAATGTGGATTTAAAAAGAAAGAGGTATCCATGATGCCGACACTTTGTATTGATTCATTCACGATTGATTTTTTCCCTAAAGATGTATTACTTTGAAAAGCTCTTGTTTCAGGGGCTTTTTAGTTTGGAATCCTTTTTTAAGGACTTTAATATCTCTAATTATTCTCGTATAAATAATTTGATTGATAAAATAGCTATTGTATTAATACATACGTTTAATATAAAATATAAGAAAGGGTTGAATGGAGATGTTAAAATTGGCGAATGAAAATATTGAAACAATGACAATAAAATTTGAAGGCAGTGATGATATTGATTTAGAAACTCTTTCTACTGTTTTAAGAGGAACTGTTAATAGTTTGAAGATAATTGCTGATAATAAATTGGATGCTGAACAGTATTGTAAATTTAAATTAAAAGATGTTAGAAAAGGAAGTATAATACTAGATATATCATCAATAATTGTATCAAATTATGCTCCACTACTTACGTCGTTACCTACAATTATCACAGCATTTAATGATTACTTAAGTATAAAGAAACATTTAATGGGAAAAGAACCAAAAAATATAAAAAAAGTTGATGACAAACATATTGAAATTGAAAACAATAGTGGAAATATACAAATATATAACATTGATACTGTAAATTTGTATGGAAGTAATGATGCATTGGAAAGAGAGTTAACAAAGTGTTTTAAAACAGTTAATAAAGATACTGATAGAACAGGAATGACATTTATTACTTCAAGAAATAACGAACCTGAAAAGGCGATTTCTTTTTCAAATTCTGAACTGCAATCTTGCTCAGAATTAGTGGATGTATCTAAATTGACCACTAATGTTGAAGAAAGTACAACTGAAGAAACTTTACGAGTAATAAAAGCTGACTTTTTTGGTAATTCTAAATGGACATTCTTTTTGAATAATCAAAGAATTGAAGCGGATATTAAAGATGAAATTTTTTTGGAGAAAGTTCATCAAAATCAAATATTATTTGATGGAAATACTAGATTGAAGGTTCAATTGCTAATAAGATATAAGATTGATTCAAATGGAATACCAATTGAAAATGAAAAAGCTACATATACAGTGTTAATGGTATTGGATGTAATTCAAAATAATATTGAAAAGAAAACATTGTTCAGTTAAATAATCATAAGCAACTTCGGTTGCTTTTTCTTTTACCCAAAACAAGGCAGGGTAGTGAAAAGATATCACGCAAGCCTCTTAAGCTTGTATTCTAGGTTTGAATCCTAGTCCTGCAACCAACAGTTTACAAAGGAGGTGTGTCGTTATGACTGAAAAACAAAAACTTTTTTGTGATGAATATCTGATTGATCTAAATGGCACACGTGCCTATAGAACAGTATATAAAACGATTAAGAATGATAATGTTGCTGGTGTTCGGGCAAACAAACTTCTTAAACAAAAAGATATTGCTGAATACATCAACAAGCGACTGGAAGAAATCCATAATGAAAATACTGCAAATATTCAAGAAGTCATGGAATATCTTACATCTGTCATGAGAGGCAAAAGCGAAGCAAATGTTCTTGCTCTAGCTGGTGATGGTTATCAAGAAGTCATTGCTAAACCGCCTGATGAAAAGGAACGGTTAAAAGCTGCTGAATTACTTGGTAAGCGTTTTGGTATGTTTAAAGAAAGTGTAGATATTACTTCTAATGGTCAAACAGTGATTATAGATGATATCGAATAAAGTCAATTTAAAATCAATCATTGGTCCAGCTTTTTATGATGTTCATAAACATATCAAAAATAATGATTTCACCCACTACTGGTTAAAGGGTGGCCGTGGATCATTGAAATCATCGTGTATTGGAACTGAAATTCCTTTAGGTATCATGAGGGATGCAAAAAAAGGATTAATGAGCAATGCAGTTGTAATCAGACGTGTAAAAGATACTTTGAGAGGTTCAGTTTACGAGCAAATCAAATGGGCCATTTATATGTTGAAAGCTGAAAATGATTGGGAAATTCCTGATTCAAAGCTGCAAATGACATATAAGCCAACTGGCCAAGTCATCATATTTAAAGGCGCTGATAACCCTAAAAAGTTGAAATCAACTAAGGTATTTATTGGCTATATTAAATATGTTTGGTATGAAGAATGCGATGAATTTGAAAGTTATGACAAGATAACGAATATCAATCAGTCGTTGCTTCGTGGTGGTCCTGAATATTGTGTCTTTTATTCGTTTAACCCACCTGAATCACAAAGAAGTTGGGTAAATAAAGAAGTTCTAGTTAAAAGAGATGATTCTTTTGTCTCTCATACAACTTATCTTCAAGCACCGAAAAAATGGCTTGGAGAGCAATTTCTTATTGAAGCTGAACACATGAAAAAGACAAAGCCTGAAAAATACAAGCATGATTATTTAGGCGAAGTAACTGGTACAGGTGGAGAAGTATTTACCAATCTTACAATAAGAGAAATTACAAATGAAGAAATCCAAACATTTGATAGATTAAAGAATGGTTTGGACTTTGGTTACGCTGGTGACCCATTAGCATATCTTAAGATGCATTATGACAAGACGAGAAGACGTCTTTTTATTTTTGGGGAAGTATATGGTACACGTTTATCCAATGCAAAAGCAGTTGCGAAAATTAAAAAGCTTAACCCATTGAATAAATTAGTAACGTGTGACAGTGCAGAACCACGTACGATAAACGAATTCAAGTTGCTTGGATTAAAGGTAACTGGAGCAAAGAAAGGACCTGACAGTGTAGAAAACGGGATAAAGTGGATGCAGGATTTAGAAGAAATCATTATTGATCCTATTCGTTGTCCTAACGCTGCAAGAGAATTTAATGATTATGAGATTGAAAAAGATAAAGAGGGAAATCTTAAAGGAGAGTTTCCTGATAAAAATAACCACACGATTGATGCTGCACGATATGGGTGTGAACAAGACATCATCCAATCAAAAGGTCGAGCAGGTAAGAACCGTGCTAGATATGAAAATTAGGAGGTATCCACGTGTTTACGTTCACAATAGATAGTTCAAATTATGATGAAACAAAGTTGAATCTTGTTCAAATTGAAGAGTTGATCAACAAACATCGTAATTTGATTGGAAGAATTAAAAAGAATCAGCGATATTATGAAGCTAATCATGATATTAAAAGAAGACAAAAGAAGTTGAAGACATCAGCAAATAACAGAGTTGTTTGTAATCACGCTAAAGATATCAGTGATACAGCAACTGGTTATTTTATGAACAGTCCAATTTCTTATGCAAGTTATGATAATCAAAATAAAGAAAGCATTGATAAACTAACGGATGCATTTGATAAAGCGGATGTAGATGATGTCGATAGTGACAATGCACACGATATGAGTATTTGTGGTGTCGCTTATGAATATGTGTATATCAAACAAGGTGAAACTGAAATAGCAGTTAGAAATCTTGAACCTGACCATACATTTTTAGTATACGATGATACGATAGAGCAAAATCTTCTTTTTGGTGTTTATTATTATCGATACAAGGATGTAATCACCAGTCAGCAATGCTATCGTGCGACTGTATGTACTAAGAATTACATCACTACAATGATTTTAGAATGTAACAATAGAAATAGGCATAGGTTTATTGATAAACCAGTTAAGCACTTTTTTGGAGATGTTCCAATCATTGAATATCGAAACAATAAGCTTTGTATTGGCGATTTTGAACAGCAAATCTCTTTGATTGATGCTTATAACAAGCTCATGAGCGATAGGGTTAATGATAAAGAGCAATTTGTTGAATCATTGCTTGTTATTTATGGTTCGCTGATGGGTGATGACAATGAAGAAGTCAGTGAAACAATGAAGATTCTAAAAGAAAATGGTCTTCTAGAATTACCTGCAGAAGCAAGAGCTGAATATCTTTCAAGAGTTTTTGATGAAGCAGGGATGGAAGTATTAAGAAAAGCAATCAAAGAAGATATCTATACATTTTCTCATGTTCCTAACTTAACTGATGAAAATTTCGTTGGTAACAGTTCAGGTGTGGCCATGGAATATAAACTTTTAGGACTTCAAATGATTACTGGAGAAAAGGAAAAGTATTACATAAAAGGATTAAAAAGAAGAATTGAATTGTTCTGCAATTATTTAAATATAAAAGCAATCGTAATAGATCCTGGAAATGTAAAAATCACATTTACTCGAAAACTTCCTAAAAACTTGAATGAGTTAGCTCAAATGATTGCCAATTTAAGTGGAAAGGTATCAAATGAAACATTGATTGAACAACTTCCTTTTATTGAAGATGCTCCAAGTGAAATGGAAAAAGTCAAAAAAGAAAATGAAGAAAGCGTAAAACTTCAACAGCAAATGTTCAAGCAACAAAGTGATGTACCTTTTAATCAAGACGAGGAGAACAAGGATGATGAAACAGGAAATGACACTGATACAAAAAATGATGCTTCAAATGTTAAAGGTAATAAACAAAATTCTAGCATTCCTAATTAAGAAATTAAGATGATATGAAGAATGAGAAATATTGGAAAAAGCGCCAAGAAGAAAAGCTTTCATCTATTTTGAATGATGCACAAGTAGCAAGTGAATATGTTTCAGATATCTACAGTAAGGCTAGTCTTTACACTCAAAGTAAAATCAATGGTATCTTTGAAAAGTATAGAGATGGTCATGGCTTATCAAATGCCGATGCAAAAGAAATGCTTGATTCTTTGATAAGCGATAGGGATTATAATCAAATAAAAAGAATACTTGAAAATAATCCAAAGACCAAACAAAGAAAAGAGCTTTTAAAGAAATTGGATACGCCACCCTATCAATATAGAATCAAACGACTTGAAAATATGCAAAGTCAGTTAGATAAATTGATGAATGAAGTTTATAAAGTTGAAAAAGATGTAAGCACTGATTGTTATATCAACAGTGCTTTTAATGCTTATTATAGAAATGTATATAATCTTCAAAAAGGCATGAAAGTTGCTTATCAGTTCGATATGTTGGATCCTGAACTGATAGACAGCATGTTAAAGTCAAGATGGAGTGGTAAGAATTATTCCAATAGGATTTGGGATAATACGAACGCACTGGCCGAATCTTTAAAAGATGAAATGCTGATGGGCGTTTTAACAAACAAGACTGAAAAAGAAATGGCCGACACGATTATGAATAAGTTTGCTGTTGGTGCTTATCAAGCAAGACGACTTATTCAAACTGAAAGTGCAGCAATGACAGCATTTGCTGATCAACAAGCTTTTAAGGATGCTGGCATTGAAAAAGAAATGTTTATTGCAGTACATGACAGTAGAACATCCCAAATTTGTCAGCATCATGATAGAAGCATCGTAGAAATAGCAAAAGCTAAAGTAGGTGTCAATGTTCCACCTCTTCATCCAAATTGTCGTTCACACATGATTCCTTATATTGAGGGCGTTACTGATGCTATGAAGAAAAGACAACGCAATCCCGTTACTAATAAAGATGAAGTTGTGGATGTTAGTGAAAATTATGATCAATGGTTGAAAAGACAACAAGAAGAACATGGTGTTGATACTGTTAATTCTTTCATGGAAAAAACAAAGAATGCATCTAGCGATAGAAAGCAGTATAATAAATACATTGATGTTTTAGGTAAAGAAAATATGCCAACTTCACTATCTAAATTTCAAGATATGAAGTATAATGATGTTGAGAAATTCAATGATTTAAAATTGCATTTTAAAGATAGTAAGTTGCAAAAGGGAATCACTGAATCTTACAATTTGACTTTACGAGAAGGTCAACAAGGGAAACACATTTTAGGACATAATAATTATCTTGAAGGAAGAAGTTATATAGTTGATGCATCAATGAAAGATATACAAGAATGCATAAAAAAACATGCTGGAAATGGTACAATAAATCGATATAGAAATGGAGACTGGGATAACACAGAGTCTATAGTTGATAATTCAATTGTTGGATATGTATTAAGTATTGACAAGACATGGATAGCAACAAATAAGTTTAAAATACATTATAGTAAAGAGAAAGGTACACATATGGTACCGACACTAAAAGGAGTAAAGAAAAATGACTGAAAGAGAATTGTTTGATTGTTTAGGAAAAAATGTAAAAATCATTTTTAAAGATGGTCAAATTTTAGAAGGATTTTGTGAAGGGTTTGATACTGAAAATGATAATGCTCCTAGAAAGGCATCAATTGATATTAGACAGAAAAATAGTTCACATTGTGTTGTGGCATTTGCTGATGAAATTGAAAAAATAGAATTAACCGACAACTAGTCGGTTTTTATTTTGCCTAAAAAGAAAGGATTAAGAGAAATGTTAAAAGCGTTATTAATTATATTTGTAATAGCAAAAATTCTAGGATTGATTACCTGGCCATGGTGGATTGTGTTATGTCCATTGATTATAGCGATGTTAAGTCCTATTATAGTTTATTTATGTTGTTATATTTTAAGCAAGAAATAGAAACTTGCTTTTCTTTTATTCGTAAAAAGGAGGGCTTTATGTCACAAGGATTAAGACCTCACTTTCATCAAGAATACATTGGTAGAAGTGAACAGTACTACAATAAAAAGAAACATCTTTTAATAAAAAAAGAGCAAAAGATATGTATGATATGTGGCCGAGAGAGATACGTAATTACTAAATGTTATGTACCGCCGCCAAATAGAAAAGAAAATTCAAACGGGTAACTGAGAGGTTGCTTTTTATTTTACTAAAAAGGAGGCATATTATGGCAAAGTTAAGAGTTATTCATAACATGGTTGATACTAGATGTGGAATCACAAGAAGAACTGGAGAAGTTTTTGAAGTGAACGATGAAGAACGTATCAAAGAGTTATTAGATGCAAAAGTAGTAGAAGAAGTAAAAGAAAAAATTAAACCTGATAAATAGGCAATTACTGATTGTCTTTTTATATGTCCAAAAACTTATGACACTAAAAGATGGGATGGTCTTACGGACCTTAACTGGAGGATTTTATGAAAGAAAAATTTTTATTTCCTTTAAACATTCAATTATTTGCTGATGATGGTTCCGGAAATGATTCAGGAAATGATAATGATCAAGGAAACGATGGCCAAGGTAATGACGGCCAAGGAAATGATGGTCAAACTGGCCAAGAAACGAAGACTTTTACTCAAGAGGAACTAGATAGAATCGTTCAAGGAAGAATTGCGAAAGAACGTAAATCTTGGGAAAAGCAATTGGAAGAACAGCAAACAGAAGCTCAAAAACTAGAAAAAATGAGTGAAAAAGAAAAGAAAAAGTATCAGGAAGAAAAAAGAATCAAGGATTTAGATGATAGAGAAGCAGCAATTACACGTAGAGAATTGACTGCACAAGCAAAAGTACAATTGGCCGACAAAGGAATTCCAACTGAACTTGCTGAGATCCTTATTTTAACTGATGCCGATTCTTGTAAAAAAAGTATCGAAACAGTAGAAAAAGCTTTTCAAACAGCTGTGCAAAGAGCAGTGGAAGAAAGAATAAAAGGTAGAGAACCTATGAAAAAAGCTAAAGATGCTAAATTAACTGATGAAGAATTAGTTTATCAAAAAATGATGGGAAAATAGGAGGTAATAAAATATGGCAATTAACACATTAGCAACAGCTACTTTATTTCAAGAAACATTAGATAAAGTAGCTATGCACGAAGCATTAACAGGATGGATGGAAGCAAATGCAGGAGATGTAATCTATAATGGTGGTGCTGAAATTAAAATTCCTAAAATGTCTTTACAAGGATTAGGAGATTATGACAGAGATAATGGATATACACAAGGCTCTGTAACATTAGAATATGAAACAAGAAAAATGACACAAGATCGTGGACGTAAGTTTTCATTGGATGCAGTAGATGTTGATGAAACTAATTTTGTCGCAACTGCTTCAACCGTTATGGGAGAATTCCAAAGAGTTCATGTTGTTCCTGAAATCGATGCATATCGATTATCAAAAATTGCAACAGATGTTATTACAGCTAACAAAACAGAAATGATTGAATATGGATATACTCCTGCAGAATCAACTATTTTAAGAAAAATGAAAACTGGTATTAAAAAAATCAGAGATGCAGGATATAACGGTGATTTAATCATCCATGCAACTGGAGATGTTATGTTAGAACTAGAAATGTTCTTATCAACAAAAATGCAAACAGCAACAATTTCAATCGGTGGAATTGATTTAACAGTTCCAGCAATTGATAAATGTGCAATCATCGAAACACCTCAAAATCGTATGTATACTTCTATCAAAATGAACGATGGAAAAACATCTGGTCAAGAAGTAGGTGGATACGCAAAAGGTACAACTGCAAAAGATATCAACTTTATGATTATTCCTAAACCAGGTGCGATTGCGGTTTCTAAACAAGACAAAATGCGTATCTTTGATCCTAATACAAACCAAAAAGCTGATGCATGGGCAATGGATTATAGACGTTTCCATGATGTTTGGACAAAAGACAATACATTACCATTAATTTATTTAAATATTAAAGATGCTGCGTAATAGGAGGTCTTTTTGATGAAAACTATTATCAATAGCAATGTTGAAAGAATTATCGAAGATGAAATGTTAGAAAAATATAAAGCCTTAGGCTACAAAGAAATTTCATCTTCAAAAGCAAATGATAACGCTCCTGAAAATAAGCCGTTATCTAAAATGAAAGTTGATGAATTAAAAGCATTAGCAACAGAATTAGGAATTGAAAATACAGACTCACTTACAAGAGATGAATTGATTGCAGTAATCAAAGAAAAGAAAAATGGATAAATTAAAAGAGCAGTTTAAAAAACTAACAGGAGAAACTGATGAAGAATTGGTTTCTTCTTTTCTTTTAAAATCTCAAAATACTGTATTATCAAAAACCAATCGAAGTGAGTTGATTGATGATCTCAATGATTATGTTTTGAAATTGGCCATTGCACTTTACAATCGTCAAGGAAACGAGGGGCTTGCATCTTATAGCGAGGGTGGAGAGAGTGAAAGTTATCAAAGTGAAGATGAAATTCTTTCAGGTATTTCCAATTATCGCTTATCAGCTATGGCAAGGAGATTGAAAGATGAAAAAAAGAAGTCTCAAGAAGTTTCAAATTAAAACTTACAGTGCTGTAAAAGATGATGAGGGCAATGTCATTGAAACCTATAGTGATGAAGCAAATGAAGATGTAGCTCTTATATGGCCAGCATCTTCAAAACTTCAAACTGAACTATATGGTATGCGTGTAAATGGTATCTTGAATATGCATTATTATGGCTCTCTAGCAATTAAAGAGCATGACATGATTAATTATGAGGGTATCAGCTATAAAGTCATCAGCATTCAAAATTTCAAGCGATTTAAAGCAATTGAGATTGAAAGAGTATGACAAGCACTGATTTTAGCAATCTCATAAGAAAACTTTCAGCGTTGGACAACCAAGCATGTCAGGAGGTTGCAGTTACAGCTGTTAAACAAGCAGGTGTGATGGTTCAATCTCAAGCAAGACTGCTGATATCCAGTGATACTGGAGCATTGGCCCGTTCAGTCAAGGTGAAAAATGAGGTCAAGGAAAACAAGGCAACAGCCACTGTTTACACTAATTCAGCTTATGCACCTTACTATGAATTTGGAACTGGTCCTAATGGAGAAGCCAATCATCAAGGTATTTCTCCTCAAGTATCACCCAAATATAAACAAACAGGTTGGATGATACCTGCAGATGCGATGACAGTTGATAAAGCTGAAATGTATGGTTTCAAGGTTGCTTATAAAGATGGTGAAGTCATTGGTTATTACACTAAAGGTCAAATGGCAAGGCCTTTTATGTATCCTGCGCTTCATGATCAGGAAGATACCATTAATAAAAATACTGAAAAGCTATTTAAAAATAAAATAAGGGAGCTATGTAAAAAATGATTAATGTTAAAGATATCGTTTATAAAGGATTGTCTCAAGTTGTTGAAAATGTAAGTGATGCTTATCCACAAAACTGGAGCAAAACACCTGCAATTCAATATGTTGAGGAAGAAAATAAGCCATATGAATTTACGGATGATAAGGAACAGCTTTCTTTTGTTCGCTTTAGAATCGACATATGGGATATGAAAAGTACTTCACAAACAGCATGTGATGTAGATGATATCATGTCGTCTCTAGGATTTTTAAGAACGACATGTGCGGATGTTCCTGACCCAAGCGGTTTAAAACATAAACAAATGAGATATGAGGCAATCATTGATTGCAAAAAACAATTTATTTATCACACAAAATAAAGGAGGAGTAGAAAATGTTAGCGAATGGAGCAACATTAGAATATAAGAGTAAGTCAGTAACAAGCTTTGCTAAATTAAAAGGCTTGAAAGAAATTCCTGAAATTGGAGTGGATCCTGAAAAAGTAGATAATACTGATTTGGAAGCCTCTCAAAAAGTGTATGAAATGGGAATTGGAGACCCAGGAGACATCACTTACAAATTCAAATATGAAAATACTGAAACTGACAGTCCATATCGTATTTTAAGAGCATATGAAGCATCAGGAGAAACTTTATCTTTCAAAGAAACATTGAAAGATGGAACAACTACTGAATTCGATGGCCAAATTTCTCTTAAGAGAACTGGTGGCGGTGTCAATGGTGTTATTGAATTTGATTTAAATATTGCATTAGCAAGTGCATTTAAAATTACTGATCCAAAAATTGTTTAGGAGGCTGAAAAATGGGAGTATTAAGTGGAGAAACCGAAGAAGTTCAAGCAGAAGTCGTTGAGGCACCAAAAAGAAAACCTTTTACCATTTGGGAAGTCGATGGTAAAGAATACAGATTAAAACTCACTACTTCTGAAATTGTCAGCTTAGAATCAAAATTAAGAGTTAACCTATTAACGATTATTTCTAGTGCTGATGATGGTTCATTGCCACCATTGAAAGTAATGTTATTGATTACACATGGTGCAATGAAAAAGTTCCAACATGGAATCAAAGAAGATGATGTCATCGAATTATTTGATAAATATTGTGAAGAGGGCGGAACTCAAATGACATTCATGACGGATGTGTTCTTGCCAATTTATCAGGTAAGTGGTTTTTTCTCCCAAGCTCAAGCGGAAACGATGGACAAGAGACTAGTGGAAGCGAAAGAGCAAATGTAGAAAACATAGAATTTGAATATGTATCTGATTTAATAAATGAACTATATCCAGTCGCTTTAGATTGTGATATCAGTTCATTTTTATTTTGGGAATCTTCGGTACTTGAAATCACTGACTATATCGAATCGTATCGAAGAAAAGAAAAGAGAAAACAAAAGCAAATAGCAATCGACAATCATATTCTTGCTGATCAACTGCTTAAAGGAATATCAGTTATTTTCAGTGAAGAAAATAAAGCTATTGAAATCAATGAATTATGGGATTATTACCCTGGATTATTTGAAGAAGAAAAGAAACAGCATCTTATTGAACAAGAAGAAAATGAATTTGAGAACTTTAAGGCAAGAAGAATGAAATTTGCGAATGCTTACAATAAAAAATTTAAAGGAGATGATTAAAAAGACACTAGAAGAATTAAAAGTTATCATCTCAGCTGAAACAAGCAAATTCAAGAATGCATTGAAAGATGCGACGAATGAAGCAAAAACATCAGCTAACAGTATTGAAAGCTCTACTGGTCGAATCAGCAGAGCAGTAAGTGGAATTAAATCTATGGTAGCAAAGGTTGCTGCAGGTTTTGGTTTGTACAAATTAGGAAAAGAAGCGATTGAGGTTGCTTCCAATATTACTGAGGTACAGAACGTAGTAGATACAGCCTTTGGAGATATGTCATGGAAAGCCGAGAGGTTTGCACAAAATTCCATTCAACAATTTGGTATGAGTGAACTCTCAGCCAAAAAGACAGCATCTACATACATGGCCATGGCATCAGGTATGGGACTAGGTGCTGACAAAGCGAGTGATATGGCTATTTCTTTGGCTGGACTTTCAGGGGATGTTGCATCGTTCTACAACATTTCACAAGAGTTAGCGGATATCAAATTGAAATCAGTATTTACTGGTGAAACTGAAACCTTAAAAGATTTAGGAATCGTTATGACACAAACTAACTTGCAATCTTACGCATTGAGCCAAGGAATCAGCAAGAATGTAAGTGACATGTCACAAGCTGAATTGACAACTTTAAGATACAACTTTGTATTGAATCAATTATCAATGGCTCAAGGAGACTTTGCGAAAACAAGTGGAACATGGGCCAACCAAGTGCGTATCTTGCAAGAACAGTTCAAACAGTTATTAGGAATCATTGGTAATGGATTGATTGCTGTATTGACACCAGTCATTCAAGTTATAAATATGATTATTGGAAAACTCATTACACTAGCAAATGTAATTGCAGGTGTTTTTGGCAAATTATTTGGTAAAAAGAGTGGAGCAAAACAAGCAAGTGCTGGATTTACTGCTGCAGGTGATTCAGCTAAAAAAGCTACAGCTTCAACTGGTGGCTTAAATAAGTCATTGAAAGGTACTGAGGGTCAAGCTAAGAAAACAGCAAAGGCCTTAGGCTCATTGGCATCATTTGATGAAATCAATACAATCAGCGCAAGTGATTCATCAGGTTCAGGTGGTTCAGGCAGTGGAGCAGGTGGAGGCGTTGGTGGTGGAGGCTATGATATAGATCCAATCGATTGGGACAGTGCTTTTGGAGAACCTGATACGAGCGGTATCGATAAAGCAGTCGACCATGTATTGAAGAAAATTAATTCTATCAAGGAATGGCTCGTACAAAACAAGCCAATCATTCTTTCATTGATTGCAGGTATCGTTGCTGGATTCCTTACTTTTGAAGTGATCAAGAATTGGGGTACGATTATTGCTGCAGTCACTTATCCATTTCAATTATTAAGTCTTGTAGTTTCTACATTCTTATCAGGAATGGCTGAGGGCGGTGGAATATTAGGTGGATTTCAGGCAGTCTTGGGTGTTACAGCAGGAACTGCAGCATACTTTGCAACAATTGTAGCAGCGATTACTGCCGCATTGGTTTATTTATATCAAACGAGTGATAGCTTTAGACAGTTAGTAAATGATTCAATAGGAGAACTTGTAGGAATTTTAAATAATTTCTATAAGAATATTCTTGTTCCTATTTTTGATTTCTTATTAGATTTGTTTAATACAATTATCGTTCCTTTAGCAACCTTTATAGCAAAAGTCTTTGTAAAGGCAGTAGAAGCAGTCTTTACTATAGCTCTTTCATTATGGAAAAACGTTTTGGCACCACTAGCTAACTTCTTAGTAAGTGTGCTTTCAGTAGTATTACAAGGTGTCTTGGAAGTATGGAATACATGGAAACCAGGTATCCAAGCTATAGGTGATGCTATTAATTGGGTATGGGACAATGTTCTTTCTCCATTGGTTGACTTTATTCTTGGGTCATTCAGTGATACATTCAAATCATGGGGCGATTTGATCAACAAATTGATTCCTGATGTTATTGAAATCTTCCAAGGATTGACTGATTTTTTTGTTGGAGTATTTACTGGCGATGAAAAGCGTTGTTGGGAAGGAATTAGAAAAATATTTGAAGGATTCTCAAGCTTTCTTAAAAATATCTTTGCAACTGACTGGACACAATCATTTGGTTTATTAGGTGTTCCTCTTAATGCATTCTGTTCAACGGTTACAACTATTTGGAACACGATAAAAGGTGTCCTAAATGGAATTATCACGTTTATTAGAGGTGTATTTACTGGAAACTGGAGACAAGCATGGGAAGGTGTTAAACAAATCTTTTCAAGCATCGTCAGTGGATTAGCAAATATTTTTAAGGCACCAATCAATGCAATTATCAGTGGAATCAACAGTTTCATTGGTGGATTAAATAAAATTAAAATTCCTAATTGGGTTCCAGGTGTCGGTGGAAAAGGATTTAATATTTCAAAAATTCCAAAATTGGCTGAAGGTGCAGTTGTTTCAAAAGCAACTCCTGCAATCTTTGGGGAAGCAGGAACTGAAGCAGTTATCCCTTTACAAAGAAATACTAGAGGTTTAGACTTAATTGCTCAAAAGATTTCTGAAAGATTGCCACAAGTTGATAATGGTAATGGAGGTACTTATGTTATCAATTTAGTTTTAGAAAATGGTAAAGTTTTAACTAGAATGGTGATTGATAATATCAAAGAATATGAAGCGCAAACTGGTAAGCCAGTATTCGATTATTAATTAGGAGGTGTAGAATATGGCCGATGAAGCTAAAATAAAAGTGAATGGTGTATTATTACCTACGCCTTCTGATATCAGTGTTGAAATCCAAGATTTGGATGGTGATAGCATTAGACCTATCGCTACAGGAGTTTTAAGGCGTAACAGAATAAGGTCAAATATGTTGAAAGTGACATTGACATGGAATCTAAAGACATTTGTAGATGTCATGAGCATTCTAAATGCAGTTACTCCTGCAGAGTTCAATGCGGAGCTGTATATTCCTGATCATGGAATACGTGGCACCAAAAAAATGTATGCTGGAAATAAGAAATTTAATTATGTAAGGACAAAGGTTGGGCTCAAAGCACAATCTTTTTCTTTTGCTTTGATTGAGGTGTAGAAAATGCTTATTAAATATGGAGATTTGGATGTAACCCATCGTTTATTGGAATATAAAGTATCTGTTGCCTTTGCAAAGGGATATCTTATCGGGAATGTTCCTACAATGCAGTTGAATCTTAAATTCGATAACTACGATGGCATCCTTGATGATTTGGATATAACCAAGTATTGGGAAGTACAGGAAAATGACAATAGCGATGTAAGATATTTCAAAGTATATGATCAACCTGAAAAATATACAAAGTCATTGAGTTTGAAACTATATGATGATAACTATGAATTGGATGTTCCTTATGCAACTCAATTATCTTATCCAGTAACAATTAAAGACCAGTTATATGAAATAGAAACGCTAACTGGTTTTTCTATTGTAAGAACCAATATTCCTGCGTATGTCTTAGAAAAAGAGGTTTCCTGGTACGATAACACAATTGTCATTAGAAACTACTTAGGATGGATTGCTGAGCTTTTTGGAGCAAATGTATTTGCAAGTGGTAAAAGCTCTCTTGAATTTGTTCAAGTAACTAAGGATGTGTTTGCTAAAACAGATACGTTAACAAACTATGAAAAAAATGAATTGTACTGCGTGTCTAGAATTTATTATGAAAATGGGTTAAATCCATTAGAAAAAGGAGATACAACGGGTAATACCATATTTCTAGATTCTAATAATTTATACTTAACAGATGAACAAAATTTGATTGATAAACTATATGATCAATTAAATGGATTAACATTTTATTCAACAAAAAGCATATCAATGATTTCAATAGATAACTTGTTACCAGGATGTTTAGTAAATTATAATGATGAATTCAATTTTATGGTTACTGATTTGTCTATCACATATAAAGGTGGAGAATTTTCTATAAGTGAAGTTGATGGAAATACTCCAACAAAAAACGAAGAACGTGTTATTAAAAAAATTACCAATTCAACAAGAATTAGAAAATTACAGATAACTCAGGACCAAGAAAAATTAAAATTAGATATTGTTGCTAAAGAGCAAGAAGATCTAAATACAAAAATGGGTGAGTTATCATTATCAAATGAAGAAATCAAAACAAAGATTAATGAAATAGAATCCAAAATAGATGATTTGGATGTTTCATTGATTACTGTTAATCTTGTACCTAGTGCAACTATACTTAATAGTTATAATCAAAGTATTAAAATTGCATGTCATGTTATGAATTCTAATGAAGATGTTACTGAAAATTATAATGATCTAAGTTTTCAATGGTATTTAAATGATAAAAAATACAAAACAGGTAAATTTATCACATTAACTCCTGATGATATTAATATGTCAGTTAATGTCAAGTGTGTATTTACATTGGAAAATATTCAATTTGATACAGGATACACAACAATAGTTGATGAAAGTGATGCAGTTCATTTAGGAAATAGTTTTCTAGACGTTACTAATACTACATTAACTCAAAAATTAAATGACAACGGAACTTATATTCCTGATTGGACCATTACACCAGCAATCATTACACCTTGTATTATGGACGGTAATGTAATTATAGAATTAAGTAATTGTACGATTGGTTATAAAAAAATAATCAATAGTAAGGAAGTCGACATAGACAGTAGTTATGAGATCGTAAAAGATGGTATTTTATCAGTTAATAAAAATATTATGACAAACAAATTGCCTAATGTAACATACGTTTGTGATGTTGCATATAAAGGTACTTCGATTAGATTATATGTAAATTTTTCATTAGCTGAACAAGGAGTAGGAATTCAAAATATTACAACCTATTATTTAGCATCAAGTAAAAGTAAAGATATAAGAGTAGACAGTGAGGGATGGACAACATCTATTCAAACTATCAATGCAAATAATAAATATCTATGGACATATTCAGTTACAAATTATACTGATGGTTCATCAAAAACAAGTGAACCACTTATAATGGGAACTTATGGTGATGATGCAATCTATATGAATATTACTTCGTCTAATGGAAATGTATTTAAAAATACCGCAATTGCCACAACTTTAACTGCACATGTTTATAAAGGCGCTACAGAATTAACTGGCGCTGCTATTACAGCTTTAGGAACTATCAAATGGTATAAAGATGGTGGAACAACTTCTATTGCAACTGGTCAAGCATTTACTGTCAGTGCAGGTGATGTAACAAATAAAGCAACTTATACTGCTCAATTAGAGGGATGATATATGGCAGTTAAATCTAGTGCAATTCTAACATTGATTAGAATTGATGATGCAAGCATTAGAAGTGCAACTGCACCTAGTGATACTACAAAGTTGTGGTTTGATACAACTACACAAACTTTAAAGAGATATGACAGTTCAAGTGGTACTTGGGAAATTGTTAACGATTATGCTGATGATATGAACAATATGAGACAAGAAATATCTGTTGAATATAACTCAGCGATAACTCAATTAAAAAACTCATTAACATCATTAGTAGAAGAACTGCAAACAACAACTACTAATAATACAACATCTATCAATAGTCTTAGTTCTCAAATTATTCAAAATGCCAGTTCAATTCAGTTGGTTACGAATAACGTTAATTCTATTACTGATAAATTAACGGGAGTGGCTACAAAAGAAGAAATTTCTCAATGGGCTAAGTTTGAAGAAGGAATATTAAAATTAGGATCTAGCAATAGTCCTTTTGATGTAAGACTGTCCAATACGGAACTTGGATTTTACGAAAATGATAAAAGAATTGCTTATCTTTCAAACCAACAATTGAACATATCACAAGCAGTTGTAATGAAACAAATCAACCTGGGTACTTTTCAAATTATCTATGATGAAGATTTAGGATTGTTAATTTTGTAGGAGGTAATATATGGCAACATTTGGAACCACTAATAAATATATAAATTACAGTGTTAATTCGCAGGAACTGTCATATGACATCAATTCTAACACATCAGTTGTTCGTGTTTGGATTGATGTATGGCGTACAAATACAGGATATACGACATATGGTAATGGTACAGTATATGCTCGTATAAATGGAACAGTATATAGTGCTGGAATAGGTACTGGCCAAAAAATTACTTCCAGTGCAATTCGATTAGGAACTTGGGATGTAACTGTAGGACATAATAGTGATGGTTCAAAGTCAATCGGTGTAAGTGGTTGGATTAGTCATGATAGATTCAGTTCAAGTGAAAATGGATATACACATACATTAACCACTATTCCTCGACAAGCCAATATAACCGATTCACCAACAACTTTCAAAGATACTGATAATCCTTGGTTCAAATACAGTAATCCAGGTAACTTCAATATGGAATGTTGGTTGGAACCAAATCCTAATGGAGAACATTACGCTAAAAGGACATTAAGTGGTACGAGTGGTACGTTTACATGGGAACTTACTAATGATGAAAGAAAACAGTTAAGAGAAGCATGTAAGGGCAAAACATGCACTATTCGTATAGGACTATATTCAAATAACTGTTCCTGGGCAAGTTATCACGATAGAACATATCAGATGACAAACGCTGAACCAACTATAAATAGTGTTGTAACAAGTATTATTGATCCCTTTGGAAGTCTATGTTTACAAAATAGATCCAATATTAAATTTACTATTTCAGCAACAGCTAAATATGGAGCAACAATTACTAATTATGCGGTTAGTGGTAATAACTTTAGCTATGCAGGAAGTAAAAATACGTGTCAAACTTCAAATATCAGGGATAGTGGAAGCTTAAAATATACAGTCACAGTTACTGACAGTAGAGGGTTTACAGCTTCTACAACAAAAACAATCAATGTTACTGGGTATTCCTATCCAACTATTTCTATGGAGGCGTTTAGAAGTAATTCAAGCGGTACAAAGGATGTATCCAGTGGCACTTATATTTGTGTCAAACCAGTATTTACGTATTCAGCAATAACTGGCAATTCAATAGCAAGCAAAGCTATTAAAATAAATAACATTTCTAAAAGTACAAGCTTTTCAAGTGAAGGAAGTTATGTATTTAGTGGTTATTCATTAAACGATTCTTATGATGTAGTGTGCACTGTAACAGATTCCGTTGGAAACAGTGCAAGTATAACAGCCACAATCACAGGTGCTAAAATACCTTTTAATATATCGAAGAATAAAGATGCTATAGGATTGGGAACAGTAGCTAAATATGAGGGTTACATCAATATTGGCTATGGATTTTGCAACGAGAATGGAGAACAGTTGTTTATGTTTGGAGTAACTGATAATTATGATGATGATTAAGGAGGAAAAATCTATTATGCAAGAATTTAAAATCTTCGGGGGGGGGTGCGATATTTACTATTTAAATATTGCATTTCCAAAGAAAGAAGGTGCGCTAATTTAATTAGTGGACCAAGTGGTGATTGTGTATGAAATTTCTAAAACCACCAAAGAATATGTTCTTGAGAAAAAAGGATGTGTACTTTAAATATTCTATCGAAGAACAATGGACTGGTGAATATTGGTTGGATGGAAAGAAAATATATAGCAAAGTTATACAATCAACAGGTGTATTATCTTCTGCTGGTGTAGTTAATATTAAGCATGATATTGTTAATTTAAATGAATTTATTGATTATGAAGTTTTTATTCAAGGTGATAATACATTTTACAAACTACCAGTAGTTTATTATTCTAATGCGACATCAGGGACTTTTTATGATATGTTTGCAAGAATAAACGAAACAAGTCTTCAAATAATTAATAATAGTGTCGGCTGGAACAAATACGCAGTAACTGCTATTATATATTATACAAAAAACACATATCACGATTTTGACTAATTAAATTTAGCAGTAAAAATGAGTTTCATAAAACTTTTTGGAAATAAAATTAGAGCAAAGGATGTTGTAAATAAAACAGGTGTAGATCTTTTGATATGGAAAGAAACAAAGAAAGGTGCAAGGTTTGGCCAAACAATAAATTTAATAGACGGAGCTACGGAATATTTATTTTTATGCCACATGGCTCCAGGTACTGATGGATCATTAACATATCCTTTTTATATACCAGCATTCCTTTGCTCAAATATTGCAACTAATAATTTAACTTTTAGATTTGGAGGATATTTAACAAGTGGTGTAAGTCATGGAATGACTATAATGTTTGACAAAACAAGTAACTATTTTAAGTTGTCGGATTGGTATTATGGAAGTTCACCTAAAAACACCACATATACAGTTGATATCTATTATCGCTAATAGTAAATATCAAAACAAATGAAATTTATTAAGTTTTTTGGAAACAAAGTTAGAAAGAAAGATGTTTATTTCAAGTATTCTACTGAAGAACAGTTTACGGGTGAATACTGGATAGACGGAAAAAAAATATATTGTAAAGTTATATCCGTAAGTGGCTTCACTAAAGATAAATATGTAGCACATAATATATCTAATTTAAAACGAGTGTTGAGTTGTGACCTTTTTGTAATGTTTGCTGATAATACAAACCATATGATGCCACGTGCTCATATGGATAATGATCATGATGGTATTTCTATTCAAGTCAATAAAACTAATTTGATATTACAAGTTGGTACATCAAATGGTTTTGCGGATACAACAGGTTATGCAATATTAAAATATATCAAAACAACTTAAAAAAAGGAGACAAAATATGGATAACAAAACAAACGTATATACATTAGATGTAAGTGAAAAAACATTTAATGATGTACAAGCTAATAAATTCTATATTACTGATACAAAGAATTTAAAAGCAGGAGATTATATATTATTTAGAGTAGTTGTTAAAGATGAACAACAAAATGATAGTTATACTGGAGCAAATACAATGTTAACTGTTAATACAATTAATGATACATTTGTTGGCTTAGAAAAGGGATACAGTGTTGTATTTCTTAAGTAGAAGGTGAGGAAACATGAAATTTATGGAAAAATATTTTAATACTTTAGTAGCGCTAGTTGCTACTTTTTTTACTTATATTTTTGGAAGTTGGGATTTAGCAATTCAAGTATTGATTGTGTTCATGACATTAGATTATGGAACAGGTGTGCTTCATGCTTATTTAATTGGTCAATTAAGTAGTGAAGTAGGGTTCAAGGGATTGGTCAAAAAGTGCATGATCCTTGTTGTTTTAATTATCGGTGTGATGTTAGACCGCATGCTAGGAAACGGAACATGGGTGTTCAGAACATTAGTATGTTATTTCTATATTGCTAATGAAGGCATTAGTTTATTAGAAAATGTAGCGAATATCGGCATTCCAATTCCTAACAAGATTAGAAATGCTTTAGAACAATTGAACAAAGATGAAGAGAGCGAATAGCTCTCTTTTATATTAGGAGGATAAAAGCAATGAAACAATATGTAGGAGTTAAATTAATCGAAGCAAAACCAATGACAAGAGGAAATTATAACAAATATCGCGGATGGACTATTCCAAAAGATGAAAATCCTAATGATGAAGGATATTTGGTTAAGTATTCTAATGATTATGAAAGTTGGTCTCCTAAAAAGCCATTTGAAGATGCTTATAGAGAATATGATGCAAATGATTTACCTCAAACGGCCATTGGAATGATTAGTGCAGATTACAAAGAAAGATTTAAAGCTGAATATTATCAAGCAAAAATTCGTTACAACAAATTACATGCTATGACAATTAAATATGAAGCGAAAACTTTAAATTATACACCTAGTTGCTCGCTTGAACTTTTAAAAGAGCAAAAATCTTATATGGGTAATTATATTAGAATTTTAGAAATTAGAGCCGAAATTGAAGGAATTAAATTATAGGAGGTAGTGAATTATGACATTAATTATTGGTAGTGCACGTATTGATGAAAACGGTAATCTAAAAAATGGAAAGGCTGGCGACCAAACGGGGAAAGAAGTTTGTACCCAATCATATTATATGCATAAAAAAGGATGGTATGTTTTAAGACCAAAAAGTGTAACTCATGCAAACGCGCTCGCTTTAGCTATGAAACAAGCGTGTGATAACAATAAGATTGGTTATGACCAAAATGAAAGAAATGGGGTTATCACTCAATTAAAAAAATATGATTTATTAGATAAAATTGCTACAGCTACTGAATGTGATTGTTCATCATTAGTTAGAGCTTGCATCATTCAAGCTATCGGCAAAGACGTTGGGAATATCACTACAGCTAATGAAGCAAGTGTATTAGAAGCAAGTGGCTTGTTTGAAGCTAAAAAATCTGTTACTGGTGAAGGAATGCTATACAATGGTGATATTCTTGTAACTAAAACTAAAGGTCATACAGTTATTGTAGTAAGCGGTAGAGCAAGAAGTACAGCCACTACTTCCAATACTTCTACAGCAACTAAATCATATCTTTCTAAAGGCGATAAAGGTAATGATGCTAAAACAATGCAAACAATGTTGATTGCTGTAGGGTATTCTTGTGGATCATACGGTGCGGATGGAGATTTTGGAAGTAGCTCCGATAAAGCATTGAGAAAATTCCAAGAAGATTATGGTTTAACTGTAGATGGGAAATATGGGTCAAAATCTAAAGCAAAATTAGAGTCTGTTTACAATCGAAAGAAATCTTCTAAACCTTTAGGAACATATAAAGTTACAGCTAAATCAGGTTTATATGTAAGAGAAGGAGCAGGAACTAATTACAATATTGTTCCTAAAAACAAATTAACTAAAAATGCACAAGAACATGCTAAATCAAACGGAGCATTAAGGTATGGTACTCGTGTCACAGTAAAAGAGTGGAAAAATGGTTTTGCTCGTATTCCTAGCGGTTGGGTATCAGGAGACTATTTAAGAAAAGTTTAATTTATTGTATAATCAAAATGTAAAATATTTGTATTATAACTGAATTATTTTAGTTAAATCATTCGACGTCAAGAAACAATTGAATATTTTACATTTAAATACCCTAGCTTTTTAGCTAGGGTTGTTTTTTTGTATATATGTATATATTAATAAGGATAGGAATTTCTATTTTTTCAATGAATTTTATCACTAAAACGTACTTGTTTAGTAACAAATTAGTAACAAATCGCCCAAAAACCGCAGTATTACGTAAATAGATTTTCAAAATTTGAAAAAAGAAATTTGTATTTTTATAGAAAAAAAATTAAAAAAGAATATAATTATATCAGTAATTTATTATTAAAAAGTGAGGTAGTATAATATGTATAAGATTTTATTATGTTGTGTATCAGGGGTTACAACAAACAAATTAGTAAATGCAGTGAAAGAATCTGCTAAACAAAAAGATATTAAAGTAATGTGTTGGGCAGTTGGATCTAAATCTGTAGGTTTATCATGGGCAGATGCTGATTGTGTTTTATTAGCGCCACAATCTGCTTCAGAATTATCTAAAATTGAAGAAATGGTTCACGGGGTTATTCCATGCGCTTTAATTAATGATGGTGATTTTGCAAGTATGAACGGAGATGCTGTTTTAAATCAAGCATTAGATTTAATTAAAAAATAAACATCCTAAGCGATGTTTTTTTTTGCTATAATAAAATTCAGGAGGAATCAAAATGGCTGAAATTATGATCAAGGCAGCAGGTTTTGTTTTTGTAATTATAATAGCGTTTATTTTAAAACAAGTGCATGTTTTAGAAAAAAGAGATGGTTTAACAATTGCAACAATTATTATGAATGTAACATTACCTTGTGCTTTACTTACAAATGCAAGTGGTGTAACAATTGATCAATCAATGCTCATTTTATTATTAATAGGATTAGCATCAAATATTATCATGCTTTTCATTTCTTTTATACTTTCAAGAAAAGAGGAAAACATTTTAAAAGGATATTATATGATCAATTGCTCTGGATATAATATAGGAAACTTTGTTATGCCGTTTGTACAAAGCTTTTTCCCAGGCATGGGAGTTGCTTATTTATGCATGTTTGATGTAGGGAATTCAATTATGTGTTTAGGAGGAAGTTATGCATTAGCAGGAAGTGTAGCAAGCAGTAATCAAAAATTGACTCCTAAAACAGTAATCAAAAAATTATTTTCATCAATTCCATTTGATGTATATCTTTTAATTTTTGTTTTAGCACTTTTTAAAATTTCAATACCTCAACCAATTTTATCAGTGGCTTCTTTTATAGGAGCAGGAAATGGATTTTTAGCGATGTTTATGATTGGACTTTTATTAGAAGTTAAAATAAATCCTTCGGAAATGAAAATAGTTTTAAAAACACTTTTGATTCGTGTGCTTTTTGGTGCTATCTTAATGAGTATTGTTTATTTTATTGTTCCAATTCCAATGCTTGCTAAAAAAATTGTTGTTTTAGCATTGGCTGCGCCTATTACAACTGTTTCAGCTGTTTTTTCAAAAAATATTGGTTATCATCGTGATGCACCAGCTATTTCGAGCTCACTTTCAATTATTATCAGTATTGCCGTTTTAGTTGTTTTAATTATCATGTTTGCGTAGGTGAGTGTATGGAGTACGATTTAAAAGTTTTAAAAATAAATAAAAATAAAATAGAACAGTTAAATGAATTATCTATTTATACTGTAAAAGATTTAGTACAACATTATCCTTATCGCTTTGAAGAAATGTTAGAAACACCATTACATGATGAATCGAAGGTCATTATTGAAGCACAGCTTATTGATGAACCTAAAATCTTTTATAAAGGAAGATTTTCAAGATTGACTTTTCATGTTAATTACCATGAAGAGCCATTAACAATTACGATTTTTAATCGTCATTTTTTGAAAAAAAATATGCAAGTAGGAATGATGCTTACTATTACTGGTAAATACAGTGCTTCTAAAAAAGCAATTACAGCTAGTGACTTAAAACTAAAGAGCTTAAAAGAAATTTCTGGAATAACACCAGTATATTCTTTAAAAGAAGGACTCACTCAAAAAAGTTTTCAGGGTTATGTCAATAAAGCACTTAATTTTTATAAAGGACACATTGCTAATACTATTCCTTTATATTTATGTCAAAAATATCATTTGATAGATAAAGAAGATGCTTTGTTTAAAATACATCAACCGCAAACACGCAGTGATGTTATTAGTGCACTTAGATACTTAAAATATGAAGAATTTTTTAAATTTCAAATGACAATGCAATATATAAAACAAAATCGCACACAAAATATAGGTATCTCAAAATTAATAGACAAAGAAAAAGTGACTCATTTTATTGAAAAGCTCCCTTTTCAATTAACAGATGACCAACAAAAAGTCGTTGATGATATATTAATAGATTTAACAAGTCAAAAATTAATGTATCGCTTTGTTCAAGGTGATGTTGGTAGTGGAAAGACAGTTGTTGCAGCAATTAGTTTATATGCTAATTATTTAGCAGGTTATCAAGGAGCTATGATGGCACCAACAGAAATACTAGCGCTTCAGCATTATCAGTCTTTAAAAAAAATGTTTAAAAAATATAAAATAAATATCGCGTTACTTACAGGTCATCTTTCACAAAAAGAAAAAAATGAAATCTATCAGCAATTAGAAAATGGACAAATTGATATTATTATTGGAACACATGCTTTATTTCAAGAAAAAGTACAATATAATCAATTAGGTCTGGTTATTACTGATGAACAGCATCGCTTTGGCGTTGAACAAAGAAAAGCGTTAAAAGACAAAGGAAATAAAGTTGACTTTTTAGTAATGACAGCAACACCGATTCCTAGAACGCTTGCTATTTCTTTATATGGAGATATGGATGTTTCAACGATTAAAACACTTCCTAACGGGAGAAAAAAAGTTATTACAAAGTTTATTAAAGGAACATCAATGAAGCCTATATTAAAAGATTTGAAAGATTATCTTTTAAAGGGAGGACAATGCTATGTTGTCTGTCCTCTTGTAAATGAAAGTGAAGCAATCACTGGAAGAAATGCAAGTGATATTTCAAAAGCAATGGCACAATATTTCAAAGGACAATACGAAGTTGGATTAGTTCATGGACAAATGAGTGATGAAGAAAAAAATAAAATCATGAATGCATTTAAAGAAAATAAAATACAGATTCTTGTTTCAACAACAGTAATCGAAGTGGGAGTTGATGTAAGTAATGCAAATATGATGGTTATTTATAATGCAGAAAGATTTGGTTTATCTCAACTTCATCAATTGAGAGGAAGAGTAGGAAGATCAAAGGAACAAGGATATTGTTATCTTTTATCAGAGGCAACACATTCTGAACAAAAGGAAAGATTAGAATTTTTAGAAAATCATCATGATGGATTTGAAGTCTCTGAATATGATTTAAAAATAAGAGGACCTGGAGATTTGTTGGGTCAAAAGCAAAGCGGTTTACCAACTTTTATGATAGGAGATATTTTTAAAGATTATCATATTTTAGAAATTACAAGAAAAGATGCTTTTGAAGCGATGAATCAACATCAAGATGATGAAAAAATTATAAAATTGTTATCAGAAATAAAAAACAATTTAATAAAGAATAATGAATATATTGATTAATGTGTTATAATGCTAAAAGAGGTGAGAACATGAAATTAGCGATAGACGCCATGAGTGGTGATTTAGGTAGCTCTATTGTTGTAGAAGCCTGCCAATCATTTTTAAATAAAAATAAAACAGATGAGCTTTATGTTGTAGGAAAAATTGAAGAATTAGAAGCATTGAAAGATCATCCTCAAGTAACTTTAATAGATGCTAGAGAAATCTTTGAAATGACAGAAAATATTTTAGCAATCCGTAGAAAAAAAGAATCGAGCTTAGTAAAAGCTATGATGTTAGCAAGAAATAACGAAGTTGATGCTGTATTATCTTGTGGAAATACAGGAGCCTATTATGCATGTGCAATGTTGTTTTTAAAACGTATTAAAGGAATTGAAAAATCATGTTTAATGGCAACAATTCCCACTTTAAATGATAAAGGTGTTTGCATGTTAGATGTAGGGGCAAATGCTGAAAATACAGTAGATCAACTCGTTCAGTTTGCAATTATGGGAAATGTTTATGCTAAAAATGTTAGACATATTCAAAAACCTAAAGTTGCCCTGTTAAATATTGGAAGTGAAGAACATAAAGGTGATGAGATCCATAAAGAAACATATCAATCTTTGAGTACACTTGAACAAATTGATTTTGTTGGAAACATTGAAGGAAAAGAAATCTTAAGAGGTGATGTGGATGTCATTGTAACGGATGGATTTACAGGAAATGTTACATTAAAAACAATTGAAGGTGTTGCATTATCTATGATGTCTGCATTAAAAGATGGTTTTATGGCATCAACACGTAATAAATTAGGGGCAGTTATTTCTAAACCAGTTTTAAAAGGATTAAAAACAAAATTTGATCCTGCAGGTGTAGGTGGTGCCTTGATGATGGGATTTGTAAAACCAGTTGTTAAAGCACATGGTGCAAGTGACGCGAAAGCTTTTGAAAGTGCAATGAATTTAGCTTTTGAAATGGTTGAAGTAAATGTAGTAGAAAAAATGAAAGTAGGTCTAGATGAAAGTGGAATTAGGTAAGTTTTTAGAAGTAATGGGCATTCCTTATAAAGATATTCATTTATTTAAAGAAGCTTTTACACATCCTTCTTATACAAATGAAAACAAAGGAAAAAATTACGAACGATTAGAATTTTTAGGTGATTCAGTTTTACAATATTATGTATCAAAGTTTATTTATGAAAAATATCCTGAAAAGCCAGAAGGGGAATTGACACTTTTACGTTCTAAACTAGTAAGAGAAGAATCACTTGCTCGTTTTTCTCGTGAATTAGGATTAGGTGCACAAATTTTCTTAGGTGCAGGTGAAGAACATAATGGTGGTAGAGATCGTAATAGTGTTTTAGCTGATATTTTTGAAGCCTTTATTGGGGCAATAAGCGAAGATTGTGGTATCGAATATGTTTTAAAAATATTAGATATGACAATCTATAAACATGTTGAAGATGTCAACTATGATGATATCACAGATTTTAAAACAAAATTACAAGAATTGATTCAAGCGGATCAAAGAAAGACAGTCACATATTCATTACTTTCAACAACAGGTCCAGCGAATGCACCTGAATTTGAAGTGGCAGTCATGATGGATGATATGACCCTAGGGACTGGAAAAGGTTCTAGTAAAAAAAGAGCAGAACAAAAGGCTGCAAAGGATGCGTTGAAAAAATTAGCCAGATAGATAGCAAATGCTATCTATTTTTTTGCCTAGACATTTTTTATTTTAAAACATATTTTAAAATGAAGGAGGCAAAATATGTTTGATGAAGAATATGAAAGAGTCATTCATCCCCGTAGAGTAGGTGATATCTATCTCTATACAGTAAGACCGGGAGATAATGTTTATCGGATAGCAAGAAATTTTAATACTAAAATAGAATGGATCGCTTGTATGAATAAACTTGATCAACAAATGATGATTTACCCAGATCAACAATTATATATTCCTTTTATTCCTCAAGGACCAATGCCAATGGTACAATCAAGAGATTCTTATGAATTATATTTTTAATGGACTAGATTTTTCTTAAAAAAAAGCTTATTATATTCGTAAAAATAACAATGAAGGAGAATTTTATGAATAAACATGCAGGAAGTGAAAGAAATCTAACTCTTGTAATGGATTTATATGAGTTGACAATGGCATATAATTATTTTAAACAAGGAAATAAAGATCAACTTGTTTATTTTGATATGTTTTATAGAAAAAACCCAGATAATGGAGGGTTCGCAGTTTTTGCAGGATTACAACAATTAATCGAATGTATAAAGAATTTACATTTTAGTGAAGGAGATATTGAATATCTCCGTTCACTTCAAAAATTTGATGAAGACTTTTTAGATTATTTATTAGATTTTAAATTTACAGGTTCTATTTATGCAATGAAAGAAGGTACACCAGTCTTTCCTAATGAACCATTGATTACTGTAAAAGCTAAATTTATCGAAGCACAAATTATCGAAACGATGTTATTAGTAACAGTTAATCATCAATCTTTAATTGCTACTAAAGCACATCGTGTTGTTCAAGAAGCCAAAGGAAGACCCGTTATGGAATTTGGAGCAAGACGTGCTCAAGGATATGATAGTGCAACTTATGGAGCTCGTGCAGCTTATATTGGAGGGGTAGCAGGAACAGCTACAGTTTCAGCAGGTGAGATGTTTGATATTCCTGTAGTAGGAACAATGGCACATTCTTTTGTGCAATCATTTGATAGTGAATATGAAGCTTTTAAAGCTTATGCACTTACATATCCAGATGATTGTGTTTTATTGGTTGATACGTATGATACTTTAAAAAGTGGAGTACCTCATGCCATTGAAATAGCTAAAGAAGTTTTAGAACCAATGGGTAAAAAATTAAAAGGAATTCGTTTGGATAGTGGAGATATTTCATATTTATCAAAACGTGCAAGAGCAATGCTTGATGTTGCGGGTCTTACATATGTAAGTATTTCGGCTTCAAACTCCTTAGATGAATATTTGATTCGCTCTTTATTAAATCAAGGAGCGCAACTTGATTCATTTGGAGTTGGAGAAAATTTAATTGTATCAAAATCATCTCCAGTATTTGGAGGAGTTTATAAATTAGTAGCTATTGAAAAAAATGGACAAATTATTCCTAAAATTAAAATTTCAGAAAATACTGAAAAGATTACCAATCCAGGTTATAAACGTGTATATCGTTTATTTGAAAATGAAACTGGAAAAGCAATAGCGGATTTAATTGCTTTTTATGATGAAGAAATTGATTGTACAAAAGATTTAACGATTTATCATCAATCTGATATTTGGAAATTTAAAACAATTGAAGCTAATACGTATACAGTAGAAGAATTACAAGTTCCTATATTTGAAGATGGAAAATTTGTTTATCAAGAACTGTCTGTAAAAGAAATTAGAGATTATTCAATGCAAGAAAAAGCACGCTTATGGGATGAAATATTTAGATTAGAGTTCCCGCATAATTATTATGTGGATCTTACTAAAAATTTATTAGATTTTAAAATTAAAATGTTAGAAGAAAAGAGAAAATAAAAATGGCAAGATTTGATAGAAAAGTAGAAAGAACAAAGAAAAGTTTTGAATTTACACAAAAAGAGAAAATTGTTGAAACAAATAAAGATGTTTTCAAAAAGAATTTTACTTTTAAATGGGTCCAATTAAATATTAAAACAGTATGTGTTTTTCTTGTTGATTTTTTACTTGTAACATTATTGATTATTCCATTTATGATGCAATATTTAAATGCAACTTTAGCGTTTGTTTTAGGGCATGGGATTATTACAAGTTTAGTGATCGTTTTTACAGGATTTTTAATTAATAAAGAAAAAATAAAAGTAGTTCCATTTATTTCTAGATTCTTATTTATGTTTATTCTATTAGGTGCATCTTCTGCACTTTCGATGGCAATTACATCATGGCTGAATTAGTTTGTTTAACTGCTTTAGGGGTTGTTTCATTATTTACAGGAATTGTATCATTAGGAAACAGTGATGCTTTTATGGGAATGTTTACTTTTATGATCTTACTTGTAAGTTATGCATTGATTATCCTTACTTTTAGAAAAAGAAGAACGCTTTTTAAAGCAAAAGAAGTTATTTATACAGGATATGAAATTTATTTGTATATATTATCATATATTGTTTTAATGACTTCTTGTTTATTGATATATCTTCATGTTGTTCAAGTTGTTTCAATGACATCACCATTAATTATGGTGACATGGCTTGTACCACTTGTTGCTTATTTAACGTATGAATCGGTATTGATTTTTGAAAAAGATGAATTAAATATAAATGGGAAGAAAGTATTATATAGAAGTATCAAAAAAGTTCAAATTATAGAAAATAAAAATAAGTATCATTTAATAATTAGAGCGAAAGGAAATGAATATCTATACAAGACAAATCAAAAAAATAGTCAACATGTTTTAGAATGTTTAAAAAAATATTGTCCGCGTATAGATAAAAATAGGGATTAAATATGATTATAACAGTTGTTGGTCTTGGTGTTGTTGGGGGAAGCTTTGTAAAAGCTTTAAAAGGTCAAGGACACGAAGTTTATGGTGTTGATGTAGATGAAGAAACACTTGCAAGAGCGAAAGCAGATGGATGTATAAAAGAAGGGTTTGTAGATGGTCGAGAAATCATCAAAAAATCGGATATGACGATTATCTGTTTATATCCATCATTAGTTTTAGATTATATAAAAAACCATGAATTTAAAAAGGGAAGTATCATTACGGATGCTGTAGGTGTTAAAACTCATTTTTTAAATGAAGCAATGGATCTTTTGAAAGATAAAGATGTTGAATTTGTTTCAGGGCATCCTATGGCAGGAAGAGAAAATAAAGGCTATCTTTATGCAAGTAAAGAAGTTTTTCAAGGCGCTAATTATATTTTAATTCAACATGAAGAAAATAGTAAAAGTGCCATTGCTATGATGGAACAATTTGTTTCTAATTTAGGATTTCATTCCGTAAAAATCATGTCACCACAGGCTCATGATGAGATTATTTCATTTACCTCTCAATTGCCACATGTCATTGCTGTTTCATTGATTGATAGTGATAATCAAAAATATGATACAGGTAAATATATTGGAGATTCTTATCGTGATTTAACACGTATTGCTAATATTAATGAGGATTTATGGACTGAATTATTCTTTACTAATAAAAATAATCTTTTGAAAAGTATCCAAGGTTTTGAAGATCAATTGGATATTTTGAAAAAAGCTATTAAAGAAGAAGATGCAGATACTTTGAAAGCAATGTTTATTGAATCTTCTAAAAGAAGAAGAAACCTTGAGAAATAGCGTTAGGCTATTTCTTTTTTTGTATCGTGTTTAAAATATTAAACTTTTTGTTTAAAAAGATATTGAACTTAACATAATTATTAGTATAATAGTCTTGTTTAATAAATAAAACAAAAAGTTTTTTTAAATAAACAGGAGGTTTTATGGATATTGGTGCAAAAATTAAAAGAATACGTTTATCAAATCAATTGACGTTAGAAGAACTTGCTAATCGTAGTGAATTGACAAAGGGTTTTTTATCACAGTTAGAAAGGGATTTAACGTCACCAAGTGTTGCCACATTAGAAAATATTTTAGAAGCATTAGGGACAAATTTAAAAGATTTTTTTTCAGAAGATGAAGATGAACAAATTGTTTTTAGTAAAGATGATTTTTTTGAAAATATACAAGATGATTATAAAATTTCTTATATTATTCCAAATGCTCAAAAAAATGAAATGGAACCTATTTTAATTGAACTTAAAAAAGGAAAGAATTCAATGGAAATTGATCCACATGATGGTGAAGAATTTGGATATGTTATTCATGGAAAAATTACATTAATGAATGGTGATGAAGAATATGAGGTAAAAAAGGGAGAAACATTTTATTTAAAAGGAAATTTACCACATTACATAGTCAATAAACATGATACTCTAGCGAAAGTGATTTGGGTATCAACACCACCAATATTTTAAAAGGGGAGAAAAATGATGGAAGAAAAGGTACTCATTAAATTTAGAAACATTGTTAAAGAATTTGATGGAACAATTGTTTTAAAAGGGATTAACTTAGATATTTATGAAAATGAATTTGTTACACTGCTTGGACCAAGTGGTTGTGGAAAAACAACGTTACTTCGTATTTTAGGTGGCTTTTTAGAAGCAGATGAAGGGGTTGTTATCTTTGATGATGAAGATATAAAGGAATTACCACCCTATAAAAGAGAATTAAATACAGTCTTTCAAAAGTATGCATTATTTCCACATATGAATGTTTACGATAACATTGCTTTTGGCTTAAAAATAAAAAAGATGTCGAAAGATGTTATTGATCAAAAAGTCATGAGAATGTTAAAACTTATTGGTTTAGAAGGTTTTGAAAATAAAAATGTAACAACATTGTCAGGTGGGCAACAACAACGTATTGCCATTGCTAGAGCTTTAGTAAATGAACCAAAAGTTTTATTATTAGATGAACCATTAGGTGCTTTAGATTTAAAACTTAGAAAAGAAATGCAATATGAATTAAAAAGAATTCAACAAGAAGTAGGAATTACTTTTATTTATGTAACACACGATCAAGAAGAAGCGTTAACAATGTCTGATAAAATCGTTATTATGAAAAGCGGAGAAATTCAACAAGTAGGGACTCCTCAAGAAATATACAATGAACCTGTTAATAAATATGTTGCAAATTTCATTGGTGAAAGTAATGTTATTTCAGGGGTAATGATTGAAGATTATAAAGTTAAATTTGATGATCAAATCTTTGATTGTGTTGATTTTGGTTTTAAACCAAATGAAAAAGTTGATGTTGTTTTAAGGCCAGAAGATATTGATATAGTGCCTTTAGAACAAGGAAAAATCACAGGAGAAGTTTTAAGTGTTTTATTTAAGGGAGTTTGGAATGAAGCAATGGTAGAAACTGTTCCAGGAACGACTGTTAAAGTGAACATGAACGTTATTAAAAACCATGATGTTGAAAGTGAATATAGTGATGAAAGAATTTCAGCAAATGATTTTTATGTAGATATTGAAGAAGTAGCTTCTTTAGATGATAACGATATTATTGCTAGAGCAGATGCTCAAGCATGGAAAGAAAGTGATGATTCTTATATTTCTATTAGTAAAATTGAACATGATTTAAAAGAAGAATTAGGTGAATATACAGTTACTTTCCAAACATCATCAGGTTTATCTACAACAAGAAAAATCATTGTTGTTGACCAAAAATATGTAAGAAATGAAAAAGCAAACGAAGCAGTGAGTGCTTTTAACTTCTTTAAAACAGTTGATGACATTAAGGAATCTGTTGCTTTAGATACAGATTTAAAGACATGGGCCAATGCTATTGGTTGGAAATTATCTAATGAAGATGAAGCAGTGGATATTTATGTAGATTATGATTTTGATCCTGAAAATATTCAAGAAGGAATCTATCAAGTTACTTTCTCTACAGAAGGTAGAGAATTAAAAGTACATACAACAGATTATGTAGAAGAAGGTCAAGAGGTCGGATTGACTTTTGAAGTAGAAGATATTCATGTAATGGAAAAGATGGGATTTTAGATGAAAAAATTTTCTCAGTTAGCACTTCCATATATTATTTGGAGTATTATTATTCTACTTTTACCAGTATTACTTATTGCTTTTTATGCAATAACTGATAGAGGTAACACTGTTGTTAACTTTAGTTTTACTTTACAAAATTTTGTGAAATTTTTTACCGACCCTGATTTCTTACTTATTTTATGGAGATCACTTTCAATTGCTTTAAAAACAACAATTATTTGCATTTTACTTGGTTATCCAGTAGCTTATTTTATTTCACGTTGTAAAGATCGAACAAGAAATATTTTAATTTTATTAATTACACTTCCTATGTGGATCAATATGCTTGTAAGAACATATGCTTGGATTGGTATTTTATCTGATGGAGGTATTTTACAATCATTATTGAATTTATTAGGATTTAAATCAACACAACTTCTTTATACAGAAGGTGCTGTTTTACTTGGAATGGTTTATAACTTTATTCCTTTTATGATTTTACAAATCAATACATCTTTATCTAAGATGGATAAATCGTTATTAGAAGCAAGTTCTGATTTAGGCGCAAATCGCTATCAAACTTTTTGGAAAGTTACTTTTCCACTTTCAATACCAGGAGTTATTAGTGGAATAGCACTTGTCTTTTTACCGGCAGTAAGTTCATTCTTCATTCCTAAATTATTGGGTGGAGGTCAATATTTCTTAATTGGTAATGTTATTGAAAATCAGTTTATTACTGTAGGAGAATGGAATTTTGGATCTGCTATTTCTGTTATTATGGCTTTTGTAATGATGGCTATCATGTATTTAGTAAGATATGTTGAAAAACGTAATTCTGGTAATAGAAAGGAGAAAAAAGTATGAAAAAACAAAAACATTCTTTATTAAAAATTTTAATGGTTTTAATGCTCTTATTTTTCTACTTACCAATTGGCTTTATGATTGTTTTTTCATTCAATTCAAGCAAGTCATTAACGCATTTTACAGGTTTTTCGATGCAATGGTATTCAAAAATGTTAGCGGATGCTTCAATGATGGAATCTTTATATGTCACAATTATAGTAGCGATTATTGCGACAGTTGTTTCTACGATTGTTGGGACAATTAGTGCAATTGGACTTTCTAAATCAAAAAAAATCGTGCATGATTTAATTATGCAAATCAACGATTTTCCTTTGATGAATCCAGAAATCGTTACAGCGATTGGATTAATGTTATTCTTTATTACCTTTAATATTGAAAAAGGTTTTGTAACATTATTATTGGCACATATCGCATTTTGTATTCCTTATGTTATATTATCTGTTATGCCTAAAATTCGCTCTTTAGATCCAAATTTAGCGGATGCTGCAATGGATTTAGGGTGTACACCTTGGATGGCTTTAATTAAAGTTATCGTACCACAAATCATGCCTGGTATTGTTTCAGGGGCTTTGATTGCTTTTACAATGTCTTTTGATGATTTTATTATTTCTTATTTTGTTACAGGAAAAGGAATTAAAAACTTGAGTATTATGGTTTATACAATGTCAAAACGTGTAAATCCTAGTATTAATGCTATTTCAACTTTAATTGTTATTTTTATTACGATTGTTTTAATTCTTGTCAATGTTGTTCCGGTGATTAGAGAAAAAAGAAAAGTTCAAACGACAGAACTTAAAGAAAAAAATAAAGCACCAAGAATTATTGCTGGAATTGTTGCAGCATGTGTATGTATGGGACTAGTTTTTGTTCAAAAAACAACTTCTTCGACTAAAAAATATGCAGGACAAACTTTACATGTCTATAATGCCGGGGAGTATACGGGTGAAAATTTGCTTTCTAATTTTGAAAAACAAACGGGATGCAAAGTAGTTATGGATTTATTCGATTCGAATGAACAAATGTATATTAAAGTAGCTAATGGTGAAGCTTATGATGTTTTAATTCCAAGTGATTATATGATTGAAAGATTAAAACAAGAAAAGCTTATTCAACCATTAGATCAAGATAAAATCACTTGCTTAGAAGATATTAATGATTCTGTTAAAAATTTATCTTATGATCCGAATAATGAATATTCTGTTCCTTATTTTTGGGGAAGTGTAGGAATCGTTTATGATAAAACAAAAGTAAGTGAAAAAGATTTAAAAGAACAAGGTTTTAATATTTTCTTGAATCAAAAATATAAAGGAGACATTTATTTATACGATTCGGAACGTGATTCGTTTATGATGGCTTTAAAAGCACTTGGCTATTCTATGAATACTGATAATGAAAAAGAGCTTGCAGAAGCTTATAATTGGCTTTTAGAGTGTGTTAATACGATGTCACCAGAAATTGTAACGGATGAAATTATTGATAACATGGCACAAGCAAGAAAAGCTTTAGGACTTATTTATTCCGGGGATGCAACCTATATTATGTCTGAAAATGAAAATATTGGTTATTACATGCCAAAAAAAGGAACAAATATTTGGTGTGATGGCATGGTTATTCCACAAAGTTCTAAAAATGTAGATTTAGCACATGAATTTATTAACTATGTATCAAGTTATGAAGCAGCTTATGGTAATTCATCTTATGTAGGGTATACTTCCCCAAACACGGAAGTTATGAACGATTTAGCGCAAAATGACTTTAAAGGAATTAATGCTTATAATCCAATTAGAACAAATAAATATGATGAAGTCTTTAACTATAATGCTGAAACAAGAAAGGTAATGGCTAATTATTGGGCTAAAGTAAAAATCGCAGCCTCTAATGCTAAAAGTGAATAATAAAAATTCTATGAGAGTTTTCTCATAGAATTTTTTTAAAAAAATAAAATTAAAAAAATGATGAATATACGTATGAAATTTTAAATCCATAAAAATTAGATTGTAAAAAATTATAAAAAACTATTGCAAAAAAATTTTTTATAGCATATAATAATGGGGCAGCGTGATAAGAGACGCGAAACAAAATAAAGAAGTGGTTCCTTGGCCAAGTTGGTAAGGCAACAGACTGCAACTCTGTCATCATCGGTTCGAGTCCGGTAGGAACCTCCATTAATGAATGCCCAGGTGGCGAAATTGGTAGACGCACAGGACTTAAAATCCTGCGGACCTTAAAATCCGTGCCGGTTCGACTCCGGCCCTGGGCACCATTGATATGCGCTAGTAGCTCAACTGGATAGAGTGCTTGACTACGGATCAAGAGGTTGTGGGTTCGATTCCTGCCTAGCGCGCCATTTTTTCGGGAAGTAGCACAGCTTGGTAGTGCACCTGGTTTGGGACCAGGGGGTCGCAGGTTCAAATCCTGTCTTCCCGACCATTTATAAAAATTGGGGCCATAGCTCAGCTGGGAGAGCACCTGCCTTGCACGCAGGGGGTCAGCGGTTCGATCCCGCTTGGCTCCACCAATTAATTTAATAAAAAAATATTATGGCGGGATAGCTCAGCTGGCTAGAGCATTCGGTTCATACCCGGAGGGTCGAGGGTTCGAATCCCCCTCCCGCTACCATTTTTATTTAAGGTGCCTATAGGGCATATACTGCGGACCCTTAGCTCAGTTGGTTAGAGCTATCGGCTCATAACCGATCGGTCGTAGGTTCGAGTCCTACAGGGTCCACCATTACTATTGCGGAGATTTACCCAAGTCTGGCTGAAGGGACTGGTCTTGAAAACCAGCAG